>PLIR01000210.1 GCA_003139415.1 Myxococcales bacterium
GCCGGCTACGTGCTCGAGAAGTTCGAGGTCCACGAGCAATCGAACAAGGAACCCGCCGCCAGCATGTACGTCTTCGTCATGCGCCACTTTCCGAGGTTTACCGCGTGGGCGCTGCGCTATTTCTTCGTCCCCCTGCTCGCGCGCATGCGCATCACCTGGCACGACCCGTCCGAGTGGGACGCCCGCGCGCCGCACGCGCTCGACATGGGCGTGATTTTCAGGCGCGTTTAGGCCATCGCCGGAGAGATTGCAGGCAGCGGTCGTCGCGCCCGATCGCGTGATATATCCGCGCCATGGGCCACAAGAACTTCGACCCGACCTACGTGTTCCACCACCACCACGCGACCCCCGAAAAGGTAGCGCACTACAACGCGATCCACGCCGGGGCGCAGACGTTCGCGGAGATCATCCTCGCGCATACGCCGGAGGGCGCGGATCAGGACGCCGCGCTGCAGCTCCTTCGCGAGACGGCGATGATGGCGAACGCGGCGATCGCGCTCGACGGCCGCCTGACCAAGCCCTAGACAGCGCGCGGGGAGCGGACGGCGCCGCGCCACACAAGAGTGTCACTTGCCCGAGCGGCCCGTTTGCCCAAAGCTGCGTCGCAAGATCATGCGCGCCCCCTCCAAGTGGCCCCTGGGACTTCGCGGCCTCGTCGTGTTGGCGATGCCGTACGCCGCCCTCGGCTGTTCGACCTCGAACTCGACCGGCTCGCAGGGTTCGTCTTCCTCAGTCGACGCCGCGACGGACGCGCCCACCGGCCCCCTCACGCCATCAGAAGCGCGCCTTGCATGCGCGTTCGACGCAGGAGCGCTCGCGAGCGATACGCAGGACCCGACGGCCCCGGTCGGCACGACGATCCCGATCGAGAACATCGTCGTGCTGATGATGGAGAACCGGTCGTTCGATCACTACTTCCAGGACCTCCCCAACGAGGGCTGGTCGGACGTCGAGGTCGCCCCCGCCGGCGCCTCGAATCCCAGCATCGACGGCGGCACCGTGCCGTTCGTGCACGCCGACTGGCAGGACGGCGGGGACCCGGGCGCGTTCTGCTTCGCCGACACCAATCACTCCTGGGACGGAACGCACCAGGAGATCGCCAACGGGATGATGAACGGGTTCGCCGTTGCCAACGACGGAACGCACGAGGACCCGATGCTCGGGCCGCCCGGCTTCCTCAGCGGCTCGCGGGCCATGATTTACTACGACACGATGGCGGATCTGCCGTTCATGTACTGGGCCGCAAGCAACTTCGCGATCGGCGATCACTACTTCGCGTCCGTGCCCGGGCCGACTTGGCCGAACCGCGAGTACTTGTACGCGGGCACTTCGTGGGGCGAGACGACGACGGGCACCTTCCCCACGCCCACGTCGCCGACGGTGCTCGACTCGCTCAACGCCATGAACGTCTCGTGGGAGTCGTACCCGACGGGGCTTCTGTCGACCATCGACCTCTTCGGGCGGAGCAAGACCTCCAGCACCTACACGCCCCACATCGCGGCCTCGTTCGACGAGTTCACGACGGCCGCGCAAGCCGGCACGCTGCCGAGCGTCTCGTTCATCGATCCCGATATCTTGGACGAAGGCTACGAGGGGCAGGACGAGCACCCGCCTGCGGTCATGCAGGTGGGCGAAAACTGGATGGCGTCGGTGATCACCACGCTGCTCGCGAGCCCGCAGTGGCCCCACATGGCCGTCTTCATCCTCTACGACGAGCACGGAGGGCTCTACGACCACGTCGTGCCACCGAGCGCCTGCAAGCCCGACGCGATCGGCCCGAAGCTCGCCATGGCCGACGGCGGCACCTACGGCGGCTTCGACGAGTACGGGATCCGGCTCCCGTTCTTGGTGCTGTCGCCGTACGCGAAGCCCCACTACGTGGGCCACATGGTCTACGACCACACCTCGGTGCTGAGGTTCATCGAGGCCCGGTTCGCGCTGCCCGCCCTCACGAAGCGTGACGCGAACGCGCTCGTACCCTGGGACATGTTCGACTTCACCACGGCCACGCCGAACCTGACGCCTCCGGCCGTGCCGACGATTCCCGAGAATCAGACACTCATCCAGCAATGCGAGTCGATCTTCACGGTGCCGGCGGTCAAAGCCTCCCCGTACTCCGACTGAAGCGCGTCCCACTAGAGCAACCTCCACTCGGAAGGCGCTTCACTCCGGTTGTTCTAGTCGTCCTCGCGGGCCTGAGCGCCGCATGCTCGCGGTCGTCCGCGCCGGACTCGCCGCCGGACGCGGCGCTGACGGCAAAGCGAGCCAAAGCCGTGGACAGCGCGACGGCGCGGCTCCTCGCTTCGTACGCGCGCGACGGCATGGCCGCCACGGACCGGCTGGTGGCCGAGTGCGCCGACGTCCCCGCCTACCTCGCGGTTCGACGAAACGCCGCGGCGTCGCTCAGCGTCTGGCGCGTATCGATTCGCATGCCCGCGGAGGCGGCGTTCGGCCCCGAGATCACCCTCCAGGAGGCGGGGGGATCGATCGGAGCGCTCGACCGGGCGATGCAATCCGGGGATTGCCAGGGCGTGCGCGACGCCGCGGGCAACCTCGGCGGAGCGTTCCAGGTGTCGCTGAACGCCGTCGAGCGCAGGGATGTGCCGCCGCAGGTGATGGGACAGGCGCTCTCCGATGCGTCGTACCGGCTCGGGCAGGCCGTCCTCGAGTCGACGTCGTTCGTCCCCGAGGGTGACGACGCGGCCGCCGCCGACGTCGCGGGCTTCGTCGACTTTCTCGAAGACGGTACGCAAGCCGCGGGACTGCGGGTCGAGGCGGCCATGGCCCCCCTTCATCGCCTTCGCGACGTCGCGCGGCTGACCGACGTGACCGACCGAGCCGCGATCGTTCGCGCGACGGGCATCCTGGGGCGCGCCATCCGAGAGGCGCTGCACGCAGTCGGCCTCGCGACGACGCTCATGATCCGGCCATTGCACGGGTTCTCCGACCCAAGCGCCCTGACGCTCCCTCGCCCCGCGGCTCCGACGGACGCCGCCAAGGCCGACCTCGGGCGACGGCTCTTCTTCGACGCGCGCCTCTCCCCGGATCGATCGCGCGCGTGCGCCACCTGCCACGTTCCGGCACGCTCGTTCGCCGACGGCCTCGTCGCGCCGGCTTCGCGGGACCCATCGGCGCCCCTTCGCCGCAACACGCCCTCCTTGCTCTACGCCCCGCTCGAGGCCGTGCTCACGTGGGACGGCCGCGTGCGCACGGCCGATGCGCAGGCGTTGATGGTCATCCACACCCCCGCCGAGATGGGGCTACGCGACGAGGACATCGTGCGCGTGCTCGCCGCGGACGCGACGTACGTGGCGGCGTTCCGATCTGCATTTGGCGCCGCCGTGACGGTCGCGGACGTCGGCCTCGCCCTCGCCGCGTACGAGGCGAGCGCGCTCGTCCCCGGGACAGCTCGCGTGGACCGGTTCGCGCGGGGCGAGATCGCCGCGCTGTCGGCCGACGAGTCGGCGGGCCTCGACGTCTTCGCCGGCAAGGGTCGCTGCGCCCGCTGCCACGTCCCACCCGTGTTCGCCGGCAGCCGCCCGCCAGACTTCACGGCGCCGGTCTTCGCCGTGCTCGGCGTGCCGGCGCGTCCCGGCGCGACCGTCGTGGACGCGGACCGCGGCCGCGACGGCGCCTTTCGCGTACCAACCGTCCGCAACGTGGGCCGGACCGCGCCCTACTTCCACAACGGTCGCACCCCGACGCTCGAAGACGTCGTCGACTTCTACGACCGCGGCGGCGGGCGAGGCTTCGGGCTCGACGTCCCCCGGCAAGACCCCGAAGTCCGGCCGCTGCACCTCTCCGCCGAGGAGCGGCGCACCCTGCTCGTCTTTCTACGCGAGGCGCTCGACGACGCGCGATAAAGCAGCGAGCCTCGCGCCGGAGCCCGAGAAGGCTATTTCTTCTTGGGCTTGGCCCAGACGCCAAAGACGTAGTTGCCGGTTCCGGGGCCGTCGACTTCGACGAGAAACTGGTAGTCGCCGTCGTAGTCCATGCACCAGGTCTTGTCCGAATCGATGATGGCGACGGGGCCGTTCGTCTTGTCGTCGCCCACCAGATCGCCGCCCTTTCGCTCGATGAGGATGTCGAGGTCCTTGATCGTGCCGTCGGCGACCCCGAAGAAGCGGTAGCAAAGGCCGCCCTGGATCCGCAGATTGAACGTGTCGCGCTTGTCGCGGATATGGTGCAGCTTGCCCACCGCGGGCGACGCATACTCCACGGCGCCCGTCGGCGTGCCGCAGCTGTCGACGAGCGCGTGAAAGTCCTTGCCAGCGTCCCCCGTCACGCCGACGCGCTGCCAGCACTCGCGCTCGTCGGCCGTCGATTTGGGAAAGGTCGGCCGGGTGCTCTTGGTGAAGAGGGGCGTCAGCGTGGCCGGATCATGGATCTCGCCGAGGTCTTCGTACTGTTCTTCCCGGTCGGGCGCGGGAGCCGGAGGCGGAGCAGCGGAGGCCACGGCCGGCGCGGCCGGCTGCGGTGCGGGCGACGCCGGAGGCGCGCTTGCGACGGCCTCACCGGTCGGCGGCGGGGGAGCAGCGACGGCGGGGGACGGGGCCCCTCCACCACACGCCACGGTGAGAGCGCACAGACCACAAAGAGATCGCAGCACAGCTCACCACTATCGCCTCAAAAGCAGCCCCTTGAACAGGGGAAAGGTGAGCCTGGCCTTAGGTGGCCTTTCGGCGCATGAGGGCCGTTCGTTCGATCTCGAACACCTTGTCCTTCACCTTGGCGGCGCTGTCCTTGCCCAACTCGTCGGCGAAGAGGTCTACCCCGCGATCGAGGAGGGCCGAGGGCTTCACGTTCTTGGTTCCGACCAGCTTGAACGTCACCGCGCCCGTCTCGGGCGTCAGCGCCTCGGCGCGGAGAACGCGGCTCGCCGCGTAGAGCGTGTCGCCCGCGACGACGCCCGCCGGGTGGGCGCCCTTGTCGTAGCCGAGCTCCCACAAGACGTTGCCGCTCGTGTCGCGGCTGGCGAGCGACGCCACCCACCCGAAGACCAGGCCCCCATAGACGACGCGCGTCTTGGCGAACCCCGAGCGCGCGTACGGCTCTTCGAAGTGAAGCGGGTGGCTGTTTCGGAACATGTACGTGAGCTGCATGTGCTCTGCCTCGCTCACCGTCCGCCCGATGTCGTGGCAGACGACGTTGCCCGGCGCGAAGTCCTCGAAGAACCCCGCGAAGCCAGGGGCCATGGCATCGCCCGCGAGCGCAAGGGGCCTGTCGAGCTCCGGCGGCAAGCGCGGGACGGGCGCGGCCGCATCGAAGGAAGGAGGCCCGAGGGCCGACGGCGGCGCCGCCTCGCCCCGGGCCGGCTGCACCGGCTCGCCCGCCTTGACGAGGACCTTGCGCTCGAACCTGCAGACGATGCGCTTGTCGACGACCCCGCGCGGGCCCTCGGCCACGAGTACGGTGCGCACGTGCACGACCCCGCGCTCTCCCTCGCTCGCGCGCTTGACGCCGAGCACGGTGCTCGACGCATGGAGCGTATCGCCCGCGTAGCAGGCGTTCGGGAACCGCACGTCGATGTACGCGAGGTGCGCGATGGCCTGCTCGGACACGTCGTGCACGGAGAAGCTCAGCCCGAAGTTGAGGAGCATGAGCGGGTGGACGGGCCTGTCCTTGAACCCCAGGCGGCGGGCGTAGCGCGCGCTCGCGAAGACTGGCGACGCGTCGAGGAAGCTCCCCGCCGCGAGCGCGAGGTGGCCCACGTCGACCGTGACGTCCCACGGGTGATCGTACGTCGCGCCGATCTCGAACTCGTCGAGCGTCCGGCCGTAGCGGGGCGAAAGGTAGGCTTCTGTCATGTGCGTCCTCGGCCTCGTCGCTCATTCCACCAGGCGGCGCGCGATGACGTGCGCCTGGATCTCGTTCGCGCCCTCGAAGATCGACAGGACGCGCGCGTCGACGAGCAGACGCGAGGCCGTGTACTCCTCCGCGTAGCCGTTGCCGCCGTGGATCTGCACGCCGGCGTCGGCGCACTCCCAGGCGGCGCGCGTGGCGAGCAGCTTGGCCATGCCCGCCTCGAGATCGCAGCGCTTGCCGGAGTCTTTCATGCGGGCCGAGTAGAACGTGAGCTGCCGGGCCGCGTGCGTCAGCGCGATCATGCGCCCGAGCTTGCGGGCGACCCGCGGCATCTCGATGAGCGCCTTGCCGAACTGCACGCGGTCGCGCGCGTACTTGGCCGCCTCGTCGAGGGCGGCCTGCGCGACGCCGATCGCGCGCGCGGCCGTCTGGATGCGCGCGCTCTCGAACGTGGTCATCAGCCGCCGGAAACCCGTCCCGAGCCCGCCCTCGCCGCCGAGCAGCGCCTCGGCGGGGACGCGGAAGCCGTCGAACGAGAGCTCGTACTCCTTCATCCCGCGGTAGCCGAGCACCTTGATCTCGGTGCCGCTGAGGCCCTTGTCGACGAACTCGGCGCTCTCGCTGCCCGGCTGCTTCTCGGCCAGGAACATCGACAGGCCGTTGTGGTCGGGCTTCGATGGATCGGTGCGCGCCAAGACCGTCATCAGCGTCGCGCGCGAAGCGTGCGTGATCCAGGTCTTGTTGCCGTCGATGCGCCATCCGCCGTCTTCGAGCCGAGTCGCGCGCGTCTTGAGGTGCGCGAGGTCGCTCCCGTGATCGGGCTCCGTGAACACGGCCGTCGGCAGCACCGTCCCCGCCGCGATGGCGGGGAGCCATCTCTGCTTCTGCGCCTCGGTGCCGCCCTGCTGAATGAGCTCCGCGGCGATCTCCGCGCGCGTGCCGAGGGAGCCCACCCCGATGTAGCCCCGCGAGAGCTCCTCGGTGATGACGCACATCGCGATCTTGCCGAGCCCCTGTCCGCCGTACGCCTCGGGGATCGTGATGCCGAAGACCCCCATATCGCCCATCGCCGAGACGAGATCCATCGGGATGAGAACGTCGCGACGGTGAATCCCCTGCGCGAGCGGCATGACCCGATCGGCGACGAACTTGCGAAACTCCCCTCGCATCATGTCCAGCGTGTCGTCGTCGAGGCCGAGCGGGATCGCCGCGCCGCCCGCGTGCGCGCGGGCGAGCTCGACATACTTGTCGCCGCCGGCTTGCTCGTCGGCCCAGCGCGCCACCGCCGGCGCACCCACGGAGGCCTTTACGTCGTCGGGCGTGACGTGCATCTCGGTCACGGCGTACGTCTCGGTAGCGCCGAGCCACACGACGCTCCGCAGGCCGCGCGCGACGTCGGCGACGTACGTCTCCGCCACGGCGCGAGCCCCTGTGCCGGGGTGCTTGGCCGCCCACTCGACGAGCTGGCGGCAGGCCGCGAGGTCGGTCGCCACGTAGGCCAGGGCGTGCGCCGCGAGCTGCTCGCGGTCGAGCGCGGCGCCGTCGAGGGCGCCGCCGACCACCACGCGAGCCCGGAGCCGCTCGCGGGCGACGCGATAGAGCCCGTCGACGGCCTCGATGGCCGCGCGCGCAGAGGAAAGAGGATCGACCGTGGACGCGTTCGACATCGGTTCTCCAGACGCCACAGGCCTCAGCTGAGCCCGAGCTCGACAGCCGTCGCCACGTCGATCTTGCCGAGCGCGTACGCCGTCTTGAGCGCGACGCGGTTGATGCGATCGGTGGCCCGGTCGGCCATCTTGCCGCCGATCATCGTCGCCCCCAGGCCCTTGCGCTCTGCGGCGAGGAAGGCCTTGGCCTCCAGGATGGCCCTCTCGATGACCGCCGGGTCCATCGAGAACACGTCGAGCGCGATCTGCGTCTGCGCGGGGATGCCCGTCCACTTGCCGTGGAAGCCGAAGCTCTTCGCGATCTCCGCGTCGCGACGGCACTCGTCGAGCGCCGCCTGCTTCTCGGCGTCGGACTTCTCTTTGGTCGGATAGTTGAGCGTCATCTCGGCGATGGCTGGGATATTGACGCTGGCGGCTGCCTTGACGATGCGCGAACGTGCGTGATCCACCAAGGGGTGGTCGGTGCGGTAGGGCACGCCGACCATCCGCAGCGATCCCCAGTAGTCGTACGCCCCGAAGATGAGCGCGCTCAGGCGGCTCGACGCGCGGGCGATCTCGAACACCTGCTCCTCGGCGCTGACGCTCTCGATGAGCACCTGGATGCTGATCTTGCCTTCTTCGAGGCCGTGCTTTCGCTCGAGCGCCGAGAGGGTCGCGTCGATGCTCCGCACCTCGTCGGGGGTCTCGGTCTTCGGAAAGATGAGGCCATCCAGGTTTTTCCCGGCCGCCGCGACGACGACCGCGATGTCCTCGTGCCGCGGGTCGAGCGCGAGCCCGCGCGGCCGGAAGAAGCGCAGCCGCGGACCCCAGTCGAGCGCGTTGAGCGCGTGCACCACGTTCGCGCGACCCTGCGCGAGCTTGGCCTCGTCCCCGCGGGGAATGCTGTCCTCGAGGTCCATCATGATGAGGTTGGCGGCGCTCTTCGTCGCCGCGCTCTCCACGTATTTCCAGACGGTGGCCGGGCACGTCAGGTGAGCCATCTGGAGCAGGAAGCGCGGGCGCAGGTCGATCTCCCGGACGCCCAGGCGCGCGAGGATCGCCTCGTTGCGCGTGGACGCGGCCTTGATGATGACGCTGTCGGGGGCGGGCAGGTCGAGCGAGGGCTCAGCGGACTGTTTGGATTCCGTTGCGGTCATGGCCGTCGAGAGTCTCCGGAAGGAAGGCGATGGGCTTCAGACGATTTCGGACAAGGTCTTTTGCCCCGTCCTGGCGGCGCTGACCAGGCACGAGAGCTTCCCCATGTGCCGATTGTGCATCATGTCGTCGTGCGCTCGCGGAATCTCCGCGTACGGATAGACGGCCGTCATGCACGGCTTGATGGTGCCGTTGAGAACGAGCTCGTTGGCGCGCCAGCACTCCTCGGCATGAGCGAAGTGCGATCCGACGATCGTCTTCTGGCGCATCCACAGGTGCCGGACGTCGAAGTTGAGATCGAAGCCCGTCGTCGCCGCGCAGATGACGATCCGCCCGAGGCGGTTCGCGACGAACACGCTCGTCGGGAACGTCTCCTGACCGGGGTGCTCGAAGACCACGTCCGGACCGCGCGAAGTGCCCGCCGCCGTCATGAACGCCTTGCCGAACGCCTTGGCCGCGTCGAGGCGCGCCTTCTTGCGTTCGGGCGTCTCGTTGGGGGTGTACGCGAGGTTCGGGAAATCCTTGCGGTTGATCGTCCCGACGGCGCCGAACTTGCGCGCCATCTCGGCCTTGTCGGGGCTCGAGACGACAGCCACCGGGATGGCGCCGATCATCCGCGCGAGCTGGCAGGCAAACGTGCCCAGGCCGCCGGCGCCGCCCCACACGAGCACGTTCTCGCCCGGACGCAGCTTCGCGCGGTCGATGAGCATGCGGTACGCGGTGCAGAGGTCGAGCGCGTAGCTCGCGGACTCTTCCCACGTCATGGCGGGGGCCTTGGGCATCAGCTGCTGGGACTGCGCGAGGGTGAACTGCGCGAAGCTCCCGTAAGGCGTCTCGTAGCCCCAGATCCTCTGGTTCTCGCAGCCCATCGGGTCGTACCCGTTGCACGACGGGCACTCGCCGCACGTCTGGTTGCAGTGGAGCACGACCTCGTCGCCGACCTTCCAGCGNNACGCCGTTGTAATTGACGCCGGCGGCCATGCTGAGCACGAGCACCTCGTTCGGCCCCGGCTCCGGGGTGTCGACAACCTCCTCCTTGAACGACTGCAGCGGCTCGCCGTGCGTCTCTTTGCGCACCACCCACGCGTGCATCCGCTTCGGCACGACGCCGAGGGGCGGCAGGGTGCCGACGGGCACCACGTCCAGGACGG
>PLIR01000485.1 GCA_003139415.1 Myxococcales bacterium
ACTGGGCACGCTCGGTTTTCAACTCGCTGAGGACCGCGGCGAGCTCGCTGACCTGTTTTTCGCTGAGCTCGAGCTTGTAGGCAAGGAATCGCAGCGGGCGCCTGACGCCGAACCCACCGCCGAACTCGTCACCACCGCCGGAACCCCCGTGGCCATGCCCGAAGGGATGGTCCGGACCGTGATGACCGTGCCCGTGATGACCGTCCCCTCGCCAAGAGCCCCCGTCGCCTGGACCACACGAAGCCGGGCCGCACTCGCCCCCTTGGCCTCCGCCGTACGCCCACTCGCCACACGCTGCGCGCCTGCGCGCGTTCCACCACGCGAACATTCCAGGATGCATGACTGCTGACCTCCTCGCCGGGGCTCATCGCGCCCGTGCGGGTGTTTCCGGGCACGGCAATGCGCCGTGACACGGGCGCGGGGTTCACCTCGCGCACGGTGAAGATGGGACGCCCGTCCACGCCTGTCAACGTCCGGGTCGCTGCGTCATCGCGCGTCCAGCCTGAGCTTGGACGCTGCGTCGGGGAACCCGGCGCTCGCATAGAGCCGCGACAGGAGCGCGATGCACGCCCCGACCGCCTTGGGTTCCTTGGTCTCGCGCGCGGACGCGAGCGCGTCGAGGGCATCGAGCAAGGCCTCCTCCGGCCGCCCCGCGATGGAGAGCGCCATCGCGAGCGCGAGCGAAGTCTGGCAGCGCGACGCCGCGGGGCCGTCCGCGATCTGGCTGCGCGCTCGGCGCAGCTCCGTGAGCGTCACCACGGGGTCGCCGCCCTTGTCGCCAGCGGACAGGGCCCGGACCCGGTCGGCGAGCGTGGGGCCCTGCGGCTTCGAGCCTTCGATCGTATCGCTCTGGGCGCCCGACTGCGGACCCGCCGCCTCGATGATCTCGAGCACCTGCGCCGTCGAGACCTCTTCGAGGAAGCGCGTGTCGGACGGGCGATCGTCGGGACTCGTCCCGGGGATGCTCTCGGCGATGGCGCGGTTCGCGGAGTCGGCCCAGTCGCCCTCCGCCGAGCCTCGCTTCCAGGGGCGGCCGAGATCGAGGCGCCAGCCACGCACCCGCCGGCCTGCGTCCGTAGACGACCGCGCGCCGATGAGCGCGAGCTGCCCGGCGCGAAGCGCCCGCACCTCGCCGTCGACCAGTACTTCGCCCGCCCGCGCGACCCTCGCGAGGCCCGTCGCGGCCAGCAGCGCCTCGCCCCAGGCCAGGTGCATCCGCTGGCCGTCAGGAGCCAGCGGCTCGAGCTCGCCCTCCGAGATCCCTCCCGACCACGCACGTTCGGCCGACGGGGCGAGCTCACCCACCGTCGTGGCCAGCGTGACGGCTTCCTCGATGGAATCGTCGTCCCAGGCAATGGCGAGGAGCCCGGCGCTCCACGCGACAAGCCGCCCCCCGAGCGCCTCGCCGCGCGAACACATCGACCGGGCGCGGGCCAGGTAGCCGCCTTCGGGCCCCGCCGGCATCCCCGCCGGCGGCATGCGAAAGGCGACGACGATGTGGCGTTCCACGGAGCCGGTTACTCTACGCGGATGCGCTTCTTGAGAGCCGCGAGGTCGTCCTCCACGTCGCTGCTCGACCCTGCCTGACGCTCGAGCTGGCGAAACTTGGCTTCGAGGTCGTCGTTCTTCGCACCCTTGCCGAGGGCCTCTTCGACCTCCGCCATCGCGGATCCCTCGGCCTCGCGGCCCTCGACCTTCTCCTCCATCCGGCGGAAGTTCTCGAACGCGCTGGTGCCGCCCTTGGCTCCGAGCTGTTCGGCCCCCGCGCCCGAGCGAGCCTGCGTCGCCCGCGCGACGAGCGTCCCTCGCTTCATGCGAAGCTCGCTCAGCTTGTCGCGCATGCGCTCGAGGTCGCCCTTCATCCGTGCGGCCAGGTCGGCTTGCTGGGTGCGTGCACGGGTGGCCGTCTCGAGCTCGCCCGACGCGCGCTTCTTCTGCTTGAGCGCCTCGCGCGCGAGAGCCTCGTCGCCGCCCTTGAGCGCGAGTTCGGCCCGCTTGTCCCATTTCTCGACCTCGGCCGCGAGCTCGGTCGAGCGCCTCTGGAGCTGCTTCTCGGCGCCGAGCGCCTGAACGACTTCGCGCTGACCCGCTTTGATCTGCGAGTCCATCTCGTCGAGGTTGAGATCGACGAGCTTACGGTCGTCCTCCGTCTTGTCGAGGAGCGCATTGAGGTTGCTCTGGATGACCTTCCCCATGCGATCGAAGATGCCCATGTCGATTCCCGCCCGGTCTTGTGAATCTACCATGCGCTCGATTCCGGGGCCGCGCAGCTCTACAATGGGGGCCTGTACCGGCAGGGGAGACGAACGCCTGCCCCCATCGAAGGAGGCGTGGCGATGGCGATCTGCAAGTCGTGCGGGGACGAGGCCGACGCTCTCGTGAGCGTGAAGGTCGGGGGCAAGACGAAGAAGCTATGCGAGGACTGCGCGGATCGGGCGCGCGAGGAGGCCGAGGTCGCCGAGCAGAGCGAGACGGTCGTTCAGAACATGATGGGCTTCAAGGGCCGGCGGTAGCGCGGGGCGGCCCCGGGACCTGTCGCTCTGCCGCCTTGGGCGCGGACGTCGATGCGGAGCGGCCCGGGACCCTGGAGAGCAGATACTCGGTCGGCTCGAAGCGCTGGACGCGGCGGCGGTAGCGCCACGTTGCATCGGGCCAGAGGGTAGAGTTTCGCCCGGTACGGTCGATGTACCAGCTCGCGCAGCCCCCCGAGTTCCACACCGTGGGCCCCAGCCGCCGGTCGACGTCCGCGAGGAAGGCGGCCTGCGCCTCCGCCGTGGGCTCGACCGCCGTCACCCCGTGCTTTCGCATGTACAGCACGGCGCTTACGACGTGTTCGATCTGACTCTCGATCATGTACACGACCGACGTGTGACCGAGCCCCGTGTTGGGCCCGAGAATCACGAAGAGGTTGGGGTAGCCGGCGATGCTCGTCCCCAGGTGCGCGCGCGGGCTGCCGTCCCAAGTCTCCGCCAGCGTCTTGCCGCCTCGACCCCTGACGCCCTGCGCGAACGGCGTATTGGTGACCTCGAACCCCGTCCCGAAGATGATCGCGTCGAAGGAGCGCTCGCGGCCGTCGGCCGTCACGATCCCCCGCGCCGTCACCTCGCGGATCGCGTCGGTGACGAGCTCCACGTTCGGCTGCGTCAGCGCGCGGTAATACTTCGTCGAGAAGAGGATGCGCTTGCAGCCCAGGGTGTAGTGGGGCAAAAGCTTGGCGCGCAGCACCGGATCGCGCACTTCGCGTTCGATGTAGCTGACGGCGAGACGCTGCAGGGGCTTCATCAGCGCGGGATGGCGGAAGCCGAGGCCGAAGAGCTCCGTGGTCGCATAGACGGCGCCGCGCGCGGCGAGCTGCGCCGGCGGGAACGAACGGAAGAACGACTTTGCCCCCTCACCGATCGCGCGGTTCGATCGCGGCAGGATCCAGGCGGGCGTGCGCTGGAACGAGGCCATCCGGCCCACCTTGGGCTGGATCTCGGGGACGAACTGGATCGCCGAAGCGCCGTTGCCGATGACGGCCACGTCCCGCCCGGTGAGATCCGCGTCGTGGTCCCAGGCCGCGGAGTGGAACACCTTGCCCTCGAAGCGCTCGAGCCCCTTGAGCGAAGGGATGGACGGCGTGCTCAGCCCGCCCGCGGCGCCGACGAGAACGTTCGCCGTGAAGACCCCCTTGGACGTCTCGATGCGCCAGCGCTTCTCGCCCTCGTCCCACGCCGTGCCGATGACCGCGTGCCCCAAGCGCACGTGCGGCACGATTCCGTATCTCGCCGCGCATCCTTTCAGATACTCGAAGATCTCCGGCTGCGGGGAGAACCGGCGGCTCCAGGTGGGATTGGGGGCGAAGGAGAACGAGTAGAGGTGCGAGGGCACGTCGCACGCGCAGCCAGGATAGGTGTTGTCGCGCCAGGTCCCCCCGACGTCGTCGGCGCGCTCGAAGATCGCGAAGTCGTGGATCCCCTCCTGCTTGAGGCGAATGGCGGTGCCGAGCCCGCCGAAGCCGCTGCCGACGATGGCGACGTGAACGTGCGAAGGGGCGACGTGCGACACGGGATGGCCTCCGGGGCTGCAGTGGGAATCGGTCCGGCCCGCTCGGGACGCCGGAGTGGTACCGTCTGGTACCAACAGGAGTGTGGTACCATGCAGTACCAAATGCAAGGTCCTTCCGGCGCCGACACCACCCTCCCCACCGAGGGGGACGCGGCCGAGACCCACCGCATCAGGATTCTCGAAGGGATGGCGGGCGTCCTCGCCGAGAAGGGGTACCAGGCCGCGACGATCGCGGACATCGCGAAGCACGCGCGGGTCTCGAAGCGCACCTTTTACGAGCACTTCACCGACAAGCAAGCGTGCTTTATCGCGTGCTACGTCACCGCAAGCGAGTTCTTGATCCAGACGATCGTGAACGCGGCGTCCCGCGACATGCCCTGGGAGAAGCGCAGCCGCGCGGCGACATACGCGTATCTCTTCGCGCTCGAGTCGAGGCCCGGCCTCACGCGGGCCCTCATGATGGACATCTACGGCGCGGGGCCCGAGGCCCTCAAGGTGCGCCGCACCGTACAGAATCGCTTCGCGAACCAGCTCCGGCGCCTCGTCGACCAGGGCCGCAAGGACAAACCAGGACTGCGCAAGCTCTCCCCCGCAATGGCCGCTGCGGTCATCGGCGGGATCAACGAGCTCGTTCTTCTGGCCGTCGAAGAAGGCCGCACGCAAGCCCTGACGCAGCTCGCGATCACCGCAGACGATCTCTTGCGCGCCGTTCTCGCCTAGAACCCGCGCATTTATCGGTTCAGGATGTGGATGGCGTGGCCCAACGCGTTCTGNNCTGGCCTCCATCATCCCTTCGCCCAGGGTGGGATGCGGATGGATCGTGAGGCCGACGTCTTCGAGGAACGCGTGCATCTCGAGCGCCAGGGCCCCCTCGCTGATGAGATCCGTCGCCGACGGCCCGACGATGTGCACGCCGAGGATCTCCTTCGTCCCACGGTCCGCGACGACCTTGATGAAGCCCTCGGTCTCGTTGACGGCCATCGCGCGACCGAGCGCCGAGAACGGGAACTTGCCGACTCGGACGTCGATGCCCTTGTCCTTCGCCTGCTGCTCGCCGAGGCCCACCGTCGCGATCTCCGGGGAGGTGAAGATCGCGGCCGTGATGGCCACCCAGTCTTTCGCGGCCTTGTGCCCGGCAATGACCTCCGCGACGATCTCTCCCTCTTTGGTCGCCTTGTGCGCCAGCATCGGCATGCTCGAGCAATCGCCGATCGCGTAGATGCCAGGGACGTTGGTCTGGCCCGTGGAATCGGTGGGAACAAAGCCCTTCTCCACCTTGACGCCGATCTCCTCGAGCCCGACCCCGGCGCCGTTCGGCCGCATCCCGATGGCGACGAGGACGACGTCGGTCACCATCGTCTGGATGGTGCCTGCGACGTCGACGCGAACGGCGATCGATCCGTCGGACTGCCGCTCGTAGCCCAGGGCCTTGGCGCCCTTGAAGATCTTGGCCCCGTGCTTCACGTAGTTGCGCTCGACCACGGCGGCGACGTCGGCGTCGACGCCCGTCAGCACCGTCGGCAACGCCTCGACGACCGTGAGCTCGCTGCCGAGGTTCTGGTACGCTCCGCCGAGCTCCATGCCGATGATGCCCCCGCCGATGACGAGGAGCCTCCGCGGCACCGTGCGCAGGCTGACGGCCTCCTTGGCGCCGATGATCTGACGACCGTCGAACTTGAAGCTCGGGATCTCGATCGTCGACGACCCGGTGCCGATGACGATGGCCTTCGTGGCGGTGATCGTCTCGACGGTCCCTTCGCGCGTCTTGACGGAGACGGTCTTCGGCCCCGTGACGCGCGCCTCGCCGTAGAGCAGCTCGACACCGTTGCCCTTGAAGAGGCCGCGGACGCCCGTCGTCAGCTTCTTGACGATCCCGTCCTTCCAGTCTTGCAGCTTGTCCGAGTCGATGCGCGGGTTGTCCGTGAGCAGACCGTAGGACGCGCCGTTCCGAACCTTCTCGAACGTATGGCTCGTCGCGATGATGGCTTTGCTCGGGACGCAGCCCCAGTTCAAGCAGACGCCGCCGACCTCCTCTTTCTCGACGCAGAGGACCTTTTGCTTTAGCTGCCCGAGGCGAATGGCGCACGGGTAACCACCCGGTCCACCGCCGATGACGATCACGTCGTACGTCTTGTCCGCCATCTTGGTCGTCCTTGCTCCGAAGGAGCGGCGCGAGGAGAGAGCCTCTAGCTCTCTCGTAGCCGCGCTCCCTTACGCTCTCACGTAGGCGGCGCGTCGATTTTTTTCAAGCTTTCGAGCTGTTCCCGCAGGTGCCAGGGCATCTCGGCGTACACGTCGGCGAAGAGCGAAGCGCGACCGGGAGCCGGGAGTCGCTCGACGTAGTCGACGGCGGCCGCGATCTCCGCCGCGAGCTCGCGACGGAGCGCATCGTCGCTCGCCTCGGTGACCAGGCCGAGGTGGACGAGGTGCTTTCGGAGCCGATCGAGCGGGTCCTTCCGGGCCCAGGCTTCGACCTCGGCCTTCGAGCGGTAGCGCGTCGGATCGTCGCTCGTCGAGTGGGGGCCCATGCGGTACGTCACGGCCTCGATGAACGTGGCCCCACCGCCCGACCGCGCGCGGGAGAGCCCCTCGGAGACGACCTTGAAGACGGCGAGAAGGTCGTTGCCGTCGACGCGCACCCCCGGCACGCCGTAGGCGCGCGCCTTGACCGCCAGCGTCCGCGACGCCGTCTGCCTCTCCGTCGGCACGCTGATCGACCAGTGGTTATTCTGGCAGACGAGCACGCACGGCACCTTCCACAGGCCCGCGAAGTTCATCGCGGCGTGAAAGTCTCCCTGGCTGGTCGCGCCGTCGCCGAGGAACGCGACCGCCGCGGCGCTGGTCTTGCGGGCGCGCATCGCCCACGCCGCGCCCACCGCCTGCGGCAGCTGCGGCCCGATGCACGACGACCAGCTCACCTGATGCACGGCGCGCCCGGAGTGGTGGCTCGGCATCTGGCGACCCTTGAGGACGTCCCCTTCGTTGCCGAAGAGCTGCGCGACGAAGGCTCGCAGGGGAAAGCCGCGCACCAGCATGATGCTCTGCTCGCGCAACGCCGGGAAGACCCAGTCCGGCTGGGTGCCGTTTTGCAGGGCGAGGCCGGTGGCGATGGGCACGGCCTCCTGCCCTTCGCACGATCCATAAAAGCTGATCCGCCCTTGACGCTGCAGGGACGTCATCCGTGCGTCGAGGAGGCGCAGGCGACAGAGCTCGCGGTACGCGCGGCGCAACGTGTCCGCCGACAGACCTGGATCGCGGGAAGGGTCGGCGACGCCCTCGTCGTCGAGAACGCGCAAAAGGGCGACGTCGGGGTCGTCGTCGCGCAAGTCCATGGCTCCGGCTCCCTCGTGCAAGGCGTGCCCGGTAGGTCGCTCTCGCGTCAATCGGCGCTCCCCTCGGAATCCACGGCGGCGGCGTCGTTCTCCTGGACCGTAGCCGCCGAGCCGTCCGTGAACGGAGGATAGAGCGATGAGCCGGCGTCGACGTCGAGGGTGGCGCGTTGCCCGCAGAACAGGGGGACGACTGCGTCGTAGAAATCCTTGAACGCGGCGCTGTCGCAGATGCTCGCGGGCCCGCCGTCGAGCGCCTGACCGCACGCGGCCATGGCCGAGTACGACGCGCACCCCGAGGAATCCGCATCCGCCGCGCACTGCAAGTAGGCCTGCAGCGACGCCACGCTCGTGACGGGGCAGTTGGCTTGACAAGCCTGCAGCTCGCAGCCCGTCAGCGCCTGGACGGCCGTGGCGCATGGCATGCCGTCGGGATCCGCGAGCTGGATGCAGCCCGCCGTGTTCCTCCCCACGAAGCCGCCGTAGTCGATGATCGGCCCGAGGCGCGTGGCCGAGACCGGCGTCAGGATGCACGCGGCGCACATGGCCGTCTCCGACGACGTCGCCTTGAATGCGCCGCACGCGGCGGGGGTGGCATCGTTGCCGAAGCACGCGTCGTAGTACTGCCCGATGAGATCCTGGCCGCTGGCGACGCACACGCCCTGCCAAGCTCCCGTCGCAGGCTGGTAAAGCCCCGGCACGTAGGTGTCGACGGCTCCCACCTGGCACGAGCTCGCGTCGCCGCTCACCCCAAACCCGCTCCCGGTCCCGGCTGCGGCATCGCCAGCTGGGGGGGAAGGCCCGCCGCCGACGCTCGTCACCGTCCCGCACCCGCCCATGGACCCAACGGCGACGGCGGCGCTCGCCGTTACCGCCCGCAGAAACCCCGACGCGCCCAGCCACGGCACGTGCGGACCAGCACGAAGACCATCGGAAGCCAAGTGCGAAAGACTATGCCACGACGGCGACCGCTCTGCGACCGTGGGGCCCCGTGCGAGCCGCCGTCGATTTGGTGACGCCTTCAGCTCACGGGACGCAGTCGGTCCCAGCCACGTTCCCGGGGGTGCACGTCGACTGCCCCGGGCACGTCGCGAAGCCGGCTCCAGCGTCCGGAGCCGGCGAAGACGTGCCGACATCCGCGACCATGGCGTCGACGAGGGCGGCCGCGTCCGAGACCTCGGCGTCGTCATTGCCGGCGTCGATCGAAACCGGCACGATCGCGGCGACGCTCGACGCGGAGCAGGCCGGCAAGCACACCCCCGCGAGGCCAAGGTTCTGCGCCGAAATCGTGACGAACCCGTTGGCGACCGACGCCGTGCTCGGTTCACCCGAATCGCAGACCCACCCGCTCGGGCAGGGCGTCCCGCCGACCACGCACACGGTGGTGCAAAAGCCGAGGCCCGTGTCCGGGTCGGAATCGCAGTTGCACGCACCGGAGTTGAAGTCGGTGAACGTGCACGCCGCGCCGATGGCAAGAGTCCGGGCGACGGGCTGGGTGGTGCAGAGGCCCACGTCCGTCTGACACGTGGTGGTGCTCCCCGGCTGTTGCGGGCAGTCGGTGTCCTTTTGGCAGGTGCCCTGGCAGAAGCCGAAGCCGACGACGGCGACAGCGTTGCCGACGCTCACCTCCTGGAACGTCAAGTAGACGCACGTGTCGGGCGAAGGACACCCGACCTCCGCCGAGCCGAGGGTGTCGAAGGTGCACTTGGGCTGGCAGGTGCCCATGCCCTGAAGCGGCTCCTGCGGATTGTCCGGAAGGCAGATCCCGGGAGAGCTCGGGTCGTCGGGGCCGTCGCAGAAGTGCGGCACCTCGCCGAACGGATCGCTTGCAGGCGCTGGATCGCAGTTGTCCTGCGTGGGCGGGAGCAGGCAGAGCGGCGCCGGAAGGGGCGAAGCGACGATGCCCGCGACCGCGGTGCCGGTCACGTAGTCGTTGCTGCACGTGTCGCCGTTGGCCGAAGTGCAGCTGCTGTCGCTCGTGCAAGGCTTGCCCGTGGTGCCGACGGGGATCTGCGCGTCGCCGGAGTCGTCGCTCGCGGCGTCTTCTTGAGACTGGGCGGCGTCGCTCGCCGGGGCCACCAAGCCCGCCTCGGATGGGGCGCCGCCGTCGCCGCCCGGACGTCCGTTGGCGCCGACCACTTCTCCATTGGAGCATCCGACGGGCAGCGCCACGGCGAGGGCGATCGCCGCGACGAGGCCCGCGAACCATTGGCGGTGGCGCGCGGCGTCAGGATCGCTCCCACGCTTCTCGCGCTTGGTCCCCTGGGCTCGTCCGTCTCGATGGAGGTTTCGCACTTCGGCCATCCTGGGACGATTCGCGACCTATTTCAATGCACCTCGCGGCGCGCGCTTTCGCCCGTCGGCTCCGTGAGGGCCTCGAGGGCCTCGGTCAGCAGCGATCGGTCGACCGCAGCGCCGAGGTCTTGCAGCGCGGCGCGCGCCTCGACGATGTGCGCTCGACCGACGGCAACGACGGCGGCCTCCCGGGTCGCGCGCCGCCACGATCCGAGGTCCCCGAGGATCTCGGCGCGAGCCCTGGGGTGATCCATCTGGGCCAGCGCGATGCGAGCGTGCCACGCGCACCGCGACCCCTCCCCCGCACCCCACGAGAGGAGCGTCCGCAGCGCGCGGCGCGGACCCCACACGCGCTTCTCGAGCCCGGGGACCGCCTCGTGAAGACCGAGCGCGCCCGAGAGCTCGATGCAACCCTGCTCGTCTTCGAGCTCCGGCGTCCTGCGCACGTCCGCGACGACCTCGAGGACGATGGCGAGGGCTTTGGCGTCGCCGAGCCGGGCCAGATACAACGCGGCCGCGACCGAGAGGCGGGCGTCGGTCGATTGAAGCAACGCCCGGGCGCGCTCGACCACGGCGGCGTCGCGCAACGGCTCGCCGTCGACGCGTTGCTCGTCGGCGACGCGCATGGCGATGTAGCGAACGGCCGGGTCGCCGTCGTCGAGCGCGCGCGCGAGGGCCGCCCCGACACCGGACGGGTCGTCACGCGCGACGCGTGCATACGCGATGACCGCCTGGTAGCGGACCTCCGGGCGCTCGTCGCGAAGGGCGCGCTCGAGCCTCGGAGCCGCGCGCACGTCGCCGATCTCTCCGAGGGCCGTCAGGGCCATCTGGCGAACGTGGGCGTCGTCGTCCTCGACGGCCACGAGGAGCGTGGAGAGGGCCTCTCGCCCGGCAACGTCGGCGAGCGCGACAGCGGCGGCGGCCCGGACGCGGGAGTCGACGTCGCCTTGCAGCGCGCGCTCGAGGGCGGGGATGGCCCGCGCGCGAGTCGAATCGCTCCGCAACGCGTGGCTCACGACGTCGCGAACGGCTCCCGCGCGCACGAGGGCCTTTTCGGACGAGAGGTCGCGGAACGACGCCTCGAGGCTGCGCGGCAGAGGCGGCGGCGCCAACATCGCGCTGTCTGTTAGCACGCGTTTCCGGTCGGACGGGCTCGACCGACAGCAACCCCTCGCCCTTCAGCGCACCGCGCGTCCGGCAGCGAGAAGCGCGGCGCTGGCCACGAAGACGGCCGCCGCGCCGACGATGAGGACATGCGGAGCGCGCAGCATCGCCACCACGCCTTGATCGAGCACGCCGCCGAGCGAGACGCCGTCGCGCGGACCGAACCCCACGAACCCGAGCGCCGCCTCGCTCACCACGACCGCGGCCGCCGTCGATCCGAGCTGGACGGCGACGACGCCGAGCAGGTTTGGCAGGATGTGATGGGCGAGAATGCCCGAGCGCCCCCGTCCAAGCGCGACCGCCGCCTCGACGAACGCCGCGCTCCGGAGCACGCGCGTCTGAGCCAGGGCGAGGCGCGCGAATGGCGCCCACGCGGTCAGGGCGAACACCGCACCGATGTGGACGCGCGAGGGAGCCCGCACCGCGCTCAGCACCGCGAGCGCCAGGATGAACGTCGGGAAGGCTTGCACCAGGTCACACGCCCGGGCGACCGCCTGTTCGACGCGACCTCGGGCGAGCGCCGCCGCGGCCCCGAGCGGCGTCCCGACCAGGAAGCCAACGAGCGCCACGATCACCGCCAGCACGACCGCGCGCAGCTCGGCGGTGCACACCAGGGACGTCAGGTCGACGCCAGCCTCTCCGCAGCCGAGGAGCCTCTCCGCGGAGGGTGCACACCACGCCCTCGCGGGCGCGAGCCGCCCGGCTGGTTCGCTCGCCATCGACGCCCCGAGGAGGCTCAGCGCGACGACGAGGCCCAAGGGGACGAGCTCCAATGCGCGCCGCCGAGCCGTCATGAGGGCCCCGCTCGGGTGCGGGGATCGAGGGTCGCCTCGATCGCCGCGCCAAGAGTCTGCGCCACCACGAAGAGCAGCCCTGCGGCGACGACGGCGCCCTCGAGCACCGGCAGATCGCGGGAGGCGTAGGCCTCGAGGATCAGGGTGCCCAGTCCCCGCCGCTCGAACATCCGCTCGATCACGACTGCGCCGCCGAGCAGCGCGCCGAGCTGCGTCGCCACGATCGTCACCACGGGACCTGCGACGACGGGCAACGCGTGCAGCAGCCAGACGCGCGCCGGTCCGGCCCCCTTGGCCGTCGCTACGCGGAGGAAGGGCGCCTCGGACACTTCGACGAGAGCCTGCCGCGCGATGCGGCCGACGTGCGCCCCCAACGGGAACGCCAACAGCGCCCCGGCGAAGAGCAGCCCCGCCGGTCCCGCGTCCGGATCCCCGGGGAGCGGCACGATCCGAGCTCGCGCGGCGAGCGCCCAGGTGAGGACCGGCGCGACCGCAACGAGGGGTGCCGCCGCAACGGCCATGAGGGCGCGCTCGATCCACACGCGCGTACGCGGGGCCAGCCAGGGCCCGCTCGCGGCCACGGCGGCCGCCAGCCCCGCCACAGCTCCCATTGCCACCGCAACGCCCGCGAGCTGCGCCGTCGGAAGCAGCGCCTCGCCGACGCGCGCCATGGCCGGCGTCCCCGGCCTGCGGAACGAGTCGCCGAGATCCGCCGACGCGATGCCACGGAGAAACCGCGCGTACTGGACGAGGATCGGCTCGTCGAGGTGAAGCGCGCGGCGCACGCGGGCCAAGTCGCCTTCGCTCGCCTCATCACCAAGCACCAGCCGCGCGGGGTCGCCCGGCAGCAGCCTCAGGGCGAAGAACACGACGGACGCGAGCGCGCCCACGACGGCGAGGGACTCGAGCGTGCGCGCCAGGGCGAGCCTGGCCGCCCGCCCGACCTCAGTCGCCGCCCGGTGCATCCGCGGCGAACGCGTCCGCGGCGGCGTCGACGGTGGCATCGGCCCCCCCATCGAGTGAGGTGTTGCTCGCCGCGTCGATCCCGGCGCCCGGCGCCCCGTCGGCGGTCTCCAGCCCCCCGTCGCTCTCCGCGTCCTCGCCTTCGATCGACTGCGCTTCGGGCGCCGCATCCACCGGGGGCCCGCTCTCGGCGGCGTCGGTCGTCGCTTGCGCCTCGGCGATCTCCGCGTCGAACGAAAACTGCGCGTCGAGAGGAGGCTGACCGTCCGTGGCTGTCTCGCCATCGGTCGAGGCGGCGTCGGCGGAGCTAACGACCTGCGAGGGCATGCAGATGGGCGCCGGATCCAGGCCCGCGTCTTCCGTGCCCTCCGTCGGCGCGACGATGCAAACCTTCTCCGATTGGTTGTTGTCGAGGATGATCGCGCGCCACGGCGCATCGAGCGGGCTCGCGCAGATGTAGCCGTTGTCCTGGCGGCAGTCCGAGTCGCTGTTGCACGTCGCGAGACAGAGCGTGCGGCTGCTCCGCGACGGGATCCCGTAGTCGTTGTACGAGCAGCCGGGGACGCCCGGGTCGATCACGACGCACGCCGCGTTGTTCGGGCAGGAGTCGTCGGTGCAGTTGAAGATCGTGCAATACCCGTCGGGCTGCGACGTGTCGCATACGCGCGAGCCGTTGGTCGCGCAATCGGACGAGACCAGGCACTTGGCTCCGATCTTGGGAGCGCAGCCACCCATGAGGATGGCCGATGCCACGAGAACCGGTCTAAAGGGGGACGCCCAACATTCGCGCAGCGAGACCATCGGCGATAACGCGCGGCACCCTAGCACGTGCGTTTGACTTTGAGCGGCCCCCTTCCTACGTTCCCCTGGCCCTACCATGGCGACACATATCACTTCCGATTGCATCAACTGCGGCGCTTGCGAGCCGGAGTGCCCCAACGAGGCGATTAGCGAAGGGGACGAGATCTACGTCATCGATCCGGAGCTTTGCACCGAGTGCGTCGGCTTCTACGACCACGAGGCGTGCCAGGCCGTGTGCCCCGTGGAGTGCTGCATCCCCGACCCGAACCATCGCGAAGAGGAGAAGCTGCTGCTCGAGCGGGCGGTCCGCCTGCACCCCGACGACGACGAGCTCAAGAAGCGCGTCGCGGTCGACTCGTTTCCGTCGCGCTTCCGCAAGTGAGCGGGCGCGCCGCCCTCGCGGCGGGGCTCGCGGGGCTTTGCTGGGCCTGCGGCGGAGGGCTTCCCCTGCTGCACCCGGCGCGCGTCCTGCCTGCCGGCGAAGTGCGCGTGGCGGGGGGCTTTAGCGGCACGATCGCACCGGGCGCCATGGGCACGGCCATCCGCGGCGCGGCCAACGAGGCCGCCGCGAGCGGGGGCTCCGTCCCGACGGACCCCACATTCGCGCGAGGCGCCCTCGTCGCGGCGTCGGTCGCGCCCGGCCTCGCGCCAGTCGTCGGGGCCCGCGTCGGGTTCGGCGTCCAGGCGGAGGGAGGCCTGATGTACACCGGCCGCGCGGTTCGCGCGGACGTGCGCCGTTCGTTCGAGCTCTCCGACGCGTGGACGATGAGCGTCGGCATCGGCGGCTCCGGCGCGCTGTACGACCACGGGTCGGCGCAGGTGCTGCCCAACGTCGCGCTGAACGATCTCACGGGCTGGGGGGCCGACGTACCGGTCTTGATCGGGTACTCCAGCGAGGGCGATCTCTATTCGCTGTGGTTTGGGCCTCGCGCGGGGTGGGAGCACGTGAACATCCAGCTGGCGACGAGCGAACCGGGGAGCACCCCCCTCGGAGCGTCTCCCGTGCCCCTGTCGGCGACGCGCTTCTGGGGCGGCGCCGTCGTCGGCGCCGCGGTCGGGTTCCGGCACGTGCACGTCGCCGTGGAGCTCGACGCGAGCTTCGCGAACATCACCGGCGACTACGGGGGCACGAACGCGCAGGTCAGCGGCGTGACGCTGGCGCCGGCGACCGCCCTGTGGTGGCGGTTCTGAGCGGGGGCCGTGACCTCCATCCTCCGCGTGCGGGCGCTGCGCAAAGAGTTCGCGGTGCACGAGCGGCCGCCGGGCGTGGCCGCGGCGCTCCGATCGATGCTGCACCGCGAGTACAAGAAGATCGTCGCCGTCGACGGGATCGCCCTCGACATCCAGCCTGGTGAGCGCGTCGGATTCCTCGGACCGAACGGCGCAGGAAAGACGACGGCGCTCAAGATCTTCTCCGGCCTGCTTCACCCGACGAGCGGCGAAGTCCTCGTCGACGGCCACGAGCCGAGGCGGCGCGAAGACGCCTTTCTCAAGAAGATCATGCTTGTCCTCGGGCAGAAGCAGCAGCTCCTGTGGGACCTGCCTCCCAGCGAGACCTTCGAGCTCAATCGCGCCGTCTACGACGTGCCGCGCGCCCAGTACGAGGCCACCATGCGCGAGCTCACGGCCCTGCTCGGCCTCGAGGACCTCGTCAAGCGGCCGTCGCGCACGCTCTCGCTCGGCGAGCGGATGAAGTGCGAGCTCGCGGCGGCCCTCGTGCACCGCCCGCGCGTTCTTTTCCTCGACGAGCCGACCATCGGCCTGGACGTCTCGATGCAGGCGACGGTGCGCGACTTCGTGAAGCGATACAACGAGCAGCACGGCGCCACGTTGCTCCTGACGAGCCACTATATGGAAGACGTGGCGCAGCTCTGCCCGCGCGTCATCGTCATCGACCGCGGCGCCATCCTCTACGACGGCGCCCTCGGCGACCTCGTCACCCGGATCCGCCCCGACAGGCGGATCGTCTTGCGGTTCTCGCGCCCCGTCGCCGAGTCCGACCTCGCCGCGCTCGCGACCGTCGTGCGCCACAGCGCGGGCGAGAGCGTGCTGCAGGTGCCCAAGGAGGCCGTCAACGCCGTCGTCGGGCGCGCGCTCGCGAACCTCCCCGTGAGCGACCTGACCGTGCAAAGCCCTCCCCTCGAAGAGGTGATGAGTGAGCTTTTCGCACGCAACCGACCGCGCGCCGCGACGGGCGAGGCGCCGCCATGAGCCTTCGCAACACGGCGCGCGCCCTGCCCACGCTGCTCCGCGTCGGCCTCGCCGAGGCCGTGGCCTACCGGGCCGAGATGTTCGTCTGGGTCCTCGCCACGACGATGCCCCTCGTCATGCTGGCCCTCTGGACGGCCGTCGCGCGCGAAGGCGGCGGCGGAGCGCTCGGCCGCTACGGCCAGTCCGGTTTCACGGCCTATTTTCTCAGCGCATTCATCGTGCGGCAGCTCACGGGGTGCTGGGCTTTCTACGAGATGAACGTCGACGTGCGGCAGGGCACCCTCGGGATGCGGCTCTTGCGCCCCGTGCACCCGCTCGCCGCCTACACTGTCGAGAACATCGCGGCGGTCCCGATGCGCGCGCTCGTCTCGCTCCCGGCGGCGCTCGTGGCGCTCGCGGTGCTCCAGCCGCGTGGGCTGACAAGGGACCCCGCGTTGTGGGCGCTCTGGACAGCGTCGCTCCTGGGGGCCTGGTCGATCACGCTGTTCGTGAACCTCGCCGTGGGGTGCTCGGCGTTCTTCATCGAGCAGAGCCTCAAGCTGATGGACCTGTGGCTCGTCCTTTACTTCGTGCTGAGCGGCTACACGATCCCCATCGACCTCTTCTCGCCGAGGGTCCAGTCCCTCGTCGACTGGCTGCCGTTTCGCTACCAGCTCGGCTTTCCGGTCGCCATCATGACGGGCGCGCTCGGCCGCCAGGAGGCGGCGGCCCTGCTCGTACGCCAGTGGGCCTGGGTCGCGGCGACCGCGGGCGTCACGGCCGTCCTCTGGCGCCGCGGCATCGCGCGCTTCGGCGCGCACGGCGGGTGAACTGTGCGCCGCCCCCTCGCCCGCTACGGCCGCCTGCTCCTCGTGCAGCTACGCGCCTCCGTCTTGCTCGGGATGCAATACCGCGCCGACTTCTTGCTCGACGGCGTGGTCGAGGTCTTCTGGGTGGCCACGGCGATCGTGCCCCTGCTCGTGGTGTTCGCGGCGCGCCCGAGCGTCGCGGGATGGCGCTTCGGCGAGGCGCTGATGGTCATGGGCTGGTTCACGTTTCTCGAGGGCGTGCTCGAGGGCACGATCAGCCCCAGCCTCATCAGCGTCGTCGAACACATCCGAAAGGGCACCCTCGACTTCGTGCTGCTCAAACCGGCCGACGCGCAGTTTCTCGTCTCCACGGCGCGCATCCAGCCCTGGCGAGCCCTCAACGTCCTGACGGCCCTGGTCCTCTTCGCGTGGGGGTTCCGCGCCCTCGGGCGTGGGCCGAGCGCTGGGGCCGTCGCGCTCGCGGCGGTCACCATGCTGTCGGCTGTCGTGGTGCTGTACTCGCTCTGGCTGCTCGCCGTCAGCGCGGCGTTCTACGTCGTCCGGATCGACAACCTCAGCCACCTGTTCAACGCCGTCTTCGACGCCGCGCGCTGGCCCATCGACGTCTTCCACGGCGCCGTGCGCTTCACGTTCACCTTCGTGCTCCCCCTGGCCCTCATGACGACCGTCCCGTCCCGCGCCCTGCTCGGCGTCCTGCCGCTGCGATCGCTCGTCGGCTCCCTGGCGGGCGCCGCCCTGACGTTCGCTCTCTCGCGCGTCGTCTGGAAAGCGTCGATCGGGCGTTACACGAGTGCGGGCGGATGATAGGGGAAAGCGGGCAGCGATGACCTCCGTCCCGCGCGCGCGAACGTTCCTCGCCATCGGCAGCGCAAGCGTCGTCGTCACGCTCGGCGCCCTCGCCCTCACGACCTCCGCGACCGAGGGCTGCTACACGCACGCGTGCGACGCCACCTCCGCGAGCATCGGCCTCGGCCCTGACGGCGGGATCGTCGGCACCGGGGAAGTCGTCGCCAGGGACTCCAACTTCGTCTGGTGGGAATCGGTGCCCCTCGTCCCCCCGGACGGGGGGACATGGACCCCGCACTTTCCCATGGAGTCCGTGACGTTCTACTTCCCGCCCGCAAGCATCCCGCCCAATGCCACGGTCTACTCTTACGCGCCGTATGAGGCGGCCGAGACGGACGCCCAGGTCAACAACGTCAACGGCGCGGGCAACATCGACGAATTCTCCGACATCACCACCACGTCCATCACCGTGCTCAACGACACGTGCGCGCTCTACTACCTGCGCGTCGTCGTCACGTTCCAACTCCCCGACGCGGGCCCCGCACAAGCAACCGACGCGTCCCCGGACTAGCTCGCGCGCGGGGGACTGGACGGCCAATTTTTTGGCCCCGCGAGGACATGACGCAGAGGGACCTCTGCGAGACAGTCCCGGCCCGTCCTCGCGCGCGCCACCGACTCGCCCTGGCGGCCCGTGTCGTGAGCGAGCTCGGGACGGCCTCCGGAGAGCTCATGCACCTTTCGCGTCCCTTTGCCTTGGTTCCGACGGCGATCGTTCTGCTGGTCCACTGTTCGGGAGGCAGCTCGCCCAGCCCCGGACCGGGTGGCCCGGGGAGCCCGGGAGGCTCGAGCGGCGGCTCCGCAGGCAGCAGCAGTGGCGGTTCGGCCTCGGGTTCCGGATCGGCCGGCACGGGAAGCGGCGCCACGAGCTCGGGATCGACGGGCACGGGAAGCGGCGCCACGAGCTCGGGATCGACGGGCGGCTCGGGAGGCGAGGCAGGTGCCAGCGGCGGGTCGATCGGCGCGTCGGATGGCGGGGGCGAGTGCGGAACCCGCACGGGCATGCGCGGCCAGACCACGCGGACCCTGACGGTCGGCGGCACGAGTCGCACGTACGTCGCGTATCTCCCGCAGTCGGCCAGCGCGACGACGCCCCTGCCCTTCGTCTACGTATTTCACGGGGCCTCGCAGGACGGGTTGGACCTGTTCAACATGACCGATTACTCGACCTTGGCCGACAGCGACGGCATCGCCGTCGTATTCCCGGACGGCCAGGGCGTGTCCTCCATCACGGGCACCGGGGCGCTCGATCCGTGGAACGTCTCGGACAACGGCGCGGCGGTCTGCGGCGCGGGCGACTTCGCGAACAATCCCACCGGGTCGGTGGACTTCGAGTTCATGGACGCCATCAAGGCCGACGTGACCCAGGACCAGTGCCTCGATGCCAAGCACACGTTCGCGACGGGTTTCTCGATGGGGGGCTACTTCACCCATCACGTCGCCTGCGATCGCACCGACATCAAGGCGGCGGCGCCGCACTCGGGGGGCACGATCGCGAGCTTGAGCGGATGCACGGCGCACATGCCGATCATCATCTTTCATGGGACCTCGGACGCACTCATCTCGTCCGGTTGCGACGACCCGAACGGCACCGCGCAGAGCGGCTTCCCGGCGTCAGCAACGCTCTGGGCGGCCAGGAACGGCTGTCAGGCGACGTACACCACGATCCAGGAGACCGGTTCGAACGGCAACAACGGCCAGTGCTACCTCTACGAGGGCTGCCCCAGCGACGCACAGGTCGAGCTCTGCACGTTCACCGGGCTGAATCACGCGTGGGCGGGCTCCACGGTCTGCACCGACTGCATCGGCACGGGCGCAGGCTATCCGAGCGCCACGACGCTCGAGTGGGCGTTCTTCAAGCAGTACGCGTGGTGAAGGCTTTGCCGCGTGCGTGCGCCCGCGCCTGCGTGTGCGCCCGCGCCTGCGCCCGCGTGTGCGCCCGCGCCTGCGAGTGCGCCCGCGTGTACGCCCGCGCCCGCGCCTGCGTGTGCGCCCGCGCCCGCGCCCGCGCCCGCGTATGCGCCCGCGTCCGCGCCTACTCTTAGTCCGCCCGCTTGCGAAGAATCGCGACGTAAAACCCCGCAAAGAACGCAGCGCGCGTGTCCGCCAGCCCCCACTCGAGGCGCCGCACGACATCGCGAACCACCGGGACCCGCATGACCCCCGCCGCCGGCGTCACGATGCGCACCCCCCGCGCCCCTTCGAGGCTCAAGCTCGGCGGGAGCAGCCGCGGCACCACCCACGGCGCATCGAAGCGCGTGTACACCGCACTCTCGCGCGTCGCGTGCGAAATCCTCGCCGGCGGCCCGAACCGCTTCACGAGGCCCCTCAAGCTCACCGGGTTGTAGAACTCCGCCAGCACGACGCCCCCGGGGCGGGTCACTCGCGCCATCTCTGCGAGCGCACGCCCGATCTCCGGCACGTGGGCGAGCACCTTGAACGAGCACGTCACGTCGAACGTCGCTGCGGGAAATGGAATGTCCGTGACGCTCGCCACCCGCACGTCGAGCCCGCGTCCCCGCGCCTTCTCGAGCATCCCGGACGACAGATCCACTCCCTTGGCCGATCGTGCGAACCGCGCGATCCGCTCGAGGAGCAGCCCCGTCCCCACCCCGCACTCCAGCACGTCGCCGCGCGCGCCATAGCGCAGCACGAGATCCACTTCGAGATCGTCGATGAGCGCGTGATACCCGTCGGGCCGGTTCGGTCGCCGCTCGGCCTCGTAGCGCCCCGAGAACTCGTCGTAGTACGAGCGGATCGGCCCCTCGTGGCCGTGCGATAGGGCGCCCTGGCTTTGCGTAACGGACATCGGCGGCAGGGCCTTTAGCACGCGCGCCCTTCAGCGGGCACGCCGCCGACGCCGCGCGGCGCCGTGCAGGAACAAGTCGACCGTCGCCAGCGCCTGCGGGCTCGCGGTCGCTGCCTCGCGCTGCGCGAGCGACGAGAGCACGAACGCGCGCATCGTCCCCCCGAGAAACCTCGCCAGGTCCTCGGCGTCGAGCCCCTCAATGTCCCCCGAGGCGAGCCCCTCGTCGACGATCGACCTCAGCTCGCGACGAAACGCTTCGATCTGCTGGGCGTTGCGTGGCGTCACGCGCGCCCCCGGAGCCGCCGCGCCCGCGAACAGACCCTGCTCGCTGGCGATCGCCAGAAACGCCCGGTGCTGCTCGACGTAGGCGAAGAGGCGCTTCATGCGCGTCTCCAAGCGCGCCTCGAACCCCTTCGGGTCTCCCGCGCGGGCGCGGAGCTGCGCGAGCAACCCCTCGGTTCGCTCTTCGAGAAGGGCGGAGAGCACGTCGTCCTTCTGCTCGAAGTGGTTGTAGACGGTGCCCACCGCGATGCGCGCGCGCTCGGCGATATCCTGGATGCGCGCCCCGTGGAAGCCGCGCTCGGCGAAGACCGCCTCGGCCGCGTCGAGGATCGCGTTGCGGAAGAGGGCGCGGGCTTCGTCGCGACGCCTGGGAAGCCGATCGCCGTCCGGGTTCATACGGCGAATCGTTGTTCATTCGGCGAGCGGCGGCAAGTACTTCAAGGGCACACGAGCCGCTCCAGCCAGCTCCCGGCCGCGTCGACCCAAGTCGCCCAGACGGCCCCAAACGCGTCGACGGCGAGGTCAACGTGCGTAGCGGCCGCCGCGGTCGCGACGAGGGCCCGGGAGGTGAACGGAGGGCGCCCCGCATCCCCGAGCGTCCCAAGCTCGAGCACTTGGGCGGCCTTGGGTTCCGGCGACTGCGGGCGGACGCGCAGTGCCCACGGACGACCGCCAAGCACCGCCGCGGCGACCGGGGCGGGATCGAGCCCATTGTCGTAGAGCGACCAGCTCACCGGCTCGTCGACGCGGGGCGGGTCCTCGATCGTCACGAGCGCCATGCCGAACTCGGAGACGCCGCGCGCGATCGGCAGGAGGCCGAACACGGTCCCCGTCGGCGGCACGGCCAGCGTCGCAGCCGTCCGTCGATCGCCCGGCCCCCCGACGAAGAGCACGGCGTCCTCGCCGAGGTGCAAGCGCCCGTCGTACGCGATGGGGCGCGCGTGCATCGCGGTCAACGCCGCCCGAGCGTCGACCGAGAGCGCGAGCAGGCTCCCGCCGCGCGGCGCCAGGGCGACCGACGTCGCTCCGCTCCCGTCCTCCGACAGACGAACCGGCGGGTCATCGTCCGACTCGATCCATGCCTCGGTGACCCACCCTTCGCTCGTCTGGCGGCTGGCGAGGTAGGCGAGGACCGCGTGGATGCCGCCGACGACCGCCGCGGCCACGTGCGAACGAGGACGACCGTTCGCGACGACCCGATCTCCGTCGCTGCCGCGCCGTGCGCGGTGCACGTCGCCGGACCGATCGGGGCAGAAGGTGACGTCGTCCGCGACCGCGCAGGGCACGTCCACCACGGGCGCCGCGACGGCAGCGCCGGCGGCGATGGTCTCGCGAGCGCTGCCGATCTTCGGCGGAGGACCGGCGGGAAAGGAGATGGTGAGGGGGTGACCGGCTTGGTTGAAGATGGCGTCAAGCATGCCGGCGCGGGGGGCGAGGGCGGCGGAGGAGCGCAGGGGAAGCTCGATGGGGCCGCGGACGATGCGGCAGGAGGTGGAGGAGGCGTCGAGCGTGGGCGCGGACGCGGGCGCGGGCGCGGGCTCTGACGCAAGCGCGGGCGCGG
>PLIR01000509.1 GCA_003139415.1 Myxococcales bacterium
CCGTGCCTGCTCTAGACGCCCCTAAGACGCCCCTAGCGCCCCCTTCCCCTTTCCCCCGCCACGGCCAAGCCTTAGCTTCCGGGCCATGAACACCTCGTCACCGTCCGCATACACCACCGGGGATTCGGCCGGGCGCGTGAGCGACGCGCTCTGGGTGACCTATCGATGGATGACGCTCGGCCTGGCCGTCACGGGGGTCGTCGCCCTCGGCGTGGCCAGCTCGCCTGCCCTGGTCCAGGCTCTCGTCAGCAACCGCATCCTCTTCTTCGCGCTGATGATCGGGCAGATCGGGCTCGTCGTCGCGTTCAGCGCTCTGGCGATGCGGGTCTCGGCCACGGTCGCGGCGCTCCTCTTCTTCGGGTACGCCGCGCTGACGGGCGTCACCTTCTCGACGCTGTTTCTCGTCTACACGGCGGCGTCCATCGCGACGACGTTCTTCGTGACGGCGGGAGCGTTCGCCGGGCTGTCGATCTTTGGCGTCGTGACGCACCGCGACCTCAGCGGCTTCGGGCGTTTCGCCGTCTTCGCCCTCGTCGGCATCGTGCTCGCGTCGGTGGTGAACCTGTTTCTGCGAAGCAGCGGGCTCGATTGGCTCCTCAGCGTGGGGGGCGTCCTGCTCTTCGGCGGGCTGACGGCCTACGATACGCAGCGGCTGAGAAACCTCATGCTCGACGCCGACGCTGGCGCCAGNNCGGCTATTCGGGCTCCGACATTGGCCCTTCGGCGGGTGTCGAGTCGCTTGACGCGCCCGCCCCAGCCGAAGCCGACGAGTAGGCTCCCAACTTCGCCGGCGGATGTTTGAGGTTCGGCGCGCCGATCTCGCCGCCGATGACGCCGATTTCTTCGTCGAGCTTGCGTTCATGCGCCGTGTCCACCGTCGACTGTGCGTCGAGACCAGCCCCGGTCACGGCTCCGACGACGCTTCCGATGATGGCGCCAACCACTGCCCCTGGCGGTCCGGCTGCCGCTCCGAGAGCCGCGCCTGCGATCGCGCCCGCAACGGCCCCTTCTGCCTCGTGAGCGAGCCGCTGGTTCGAAGGGGGGGCCTTTGCTCTCTTCTTTTTGCTCACGCTGTCTCCTCGCTCTTGTCTCTGTCTTAGGTGCGCACGACGGAAGCGCTCTCATGTCGCATGACGCGTTCGCGCAGGTACGCGCTGGCGACATTGGCGACGGCATAGGACACGGCGCTCACGAGAACCGTCCGAAGGATTCGAGAGCCAAGAACCATCCCGACGCCAATCCCGGCCACGACGGCCACACCGATGGTCGTGTATGGGTATTTCTTTACCTGGTCGGTCAGGTTCGATGGGAATCCCGATATGCCGTCTTGCGCGCGCCGAGCCAGTTCGCTCCATGGAATCCAGGAGGTGCCCTTCGCCTGGGTGTTCTTGGGCTCCGTCGCGTGCCCGCCCTTGGGCGTTTCGTGTCTCTCCGTTTCGTGGTTCGTCATGCCGATACGGATTGCATCGGGTGTACCAGTGTCACGACGCTCGTTTTGCGACCTGCGAGCCGTCGGCAGCCACCAAGACGCCGTATCGCGTGCGACGAACGATCCGCGGGATGCCACGGGATTGGCGGAATACCTCAGTAAGGAGGAACGCGGCGACGACATCGCGCCGCGGAAAGGTCCTCGTCGTCGACCGTGACCCCACGTGCGCCGGCTCGTGCTTCGCTTCATCGGTCGCACGGGGGCTGAAAGCCGCGGTCAGCGCTTGGTGCCAGCGGTCGACTTGTCGTCGGCCTTGGTCTTGCCGACGAGGTCCTTCACGCCGTGCACCACTTTCTGCACGGTCTCCTGCGCCACGTGAACCGCCTTGTGCGCGATTTCCTCGGCAGCGTGGCCAGCTTTCTCGAGGGACTCCTGGAGACGATGTTCCCCCTTGTCCGTCGCCGTTTCCACCTTGTGGGCTGCACCCGACGCCAGGTCGTTTACTTTGCCCGCGACCTCGGCGCCTTTCGCGCTCGCAGCGGACGCAACGGCCTTCGCCTTGTTGGCGGCGGCGTCGATCTTCTCGTCAATCTTCTTGGTGTCCATGATTTGGCGTTTCTCCACGTTCCGATGAACCAACGAGCCTCGCAGGAGGTGTGCCACCCCTGGGGCCAACCCGAGACCGGGCCGGAAGGCCGAGAGAGGGATGCCGCCTGCGAGGCCTCGAGCGCATTCTGCGGATCCGCGACGCATTCTACCTCTGCGCCGGAAAAGCCGTTCTCCGGCTCCCTGGCCACGAGACCTCTGAAGTCTTCTTCGTCGTTCGCAACGAGGGAATACGCAACGGCGGTCACCGGTGCCTTTGGCAGCTTGGCGGCACGCCTCGTGCTCCTCATCCGAACAGGGGCCCTGACCAAGCCCCTACAAGTACCCACGAGGTCGAGCGCGCCGGAGCGCTCTGGAGAAACGCACGCACATGAAGTCTCTCTTAGCCACGATCTTGTGCACGACGACGACGCACTCGCCCTTGCAAACCGCTGCTGCGGGCGCCTTGATCGCCTCGCTCGTCGCGGCCTGCAGCTCGGCAAACGATGCCTCGACCGACGGGGGGGACGCCTCCGACGGCCAGTCGGGCGCAGACGCTGCAGCCGTGGGAACCGGCGGAAACTCGGCCGATGGATCGAACCTGATCGACGGACCGACTCCGACCGACGGTGCACTCGGCTCGACCGAGGGCGGGAACCAAGCGTCGACGCTCGCGGTGAATCTCGGAACGGCCGTCGGTTACGCCATTCTCGCGGAGAGCGCCATATCCAACGTTTCGACGTCCGCGATCACGGGGAGCGTCGGGCTCAGTCCGGCTGCCGCGTCGTACATCACGGGGTTCCCGCTGACCCCAGACTCGACGACCGAGTTCTCGACCACGCCGCAAATCACCGGCAAGGTCTACGCGTCCGATTACGCGACACCCACTCCGTCGAACTTGACGATGGCCGTCAGCGACATGCTGNNCCCTGGACCCGGGCGTCTACAAGTGGGGAACCGGCCTGCTCATCCCCACGAACGTGACGCTGACAGGAAGCGCGACGGCCGTCTGGATTTTTCAAATTGCCAAGGACCTGACCGTGAGCAACGGGACGAGCGTCGTGCTTGCCGGAGGCGCCTTACCCAAGAACGTCTTCTGGCAAGTGGCCGGGTTGGCGGTTCTCGGCACGACATCCCAGTTCGAGGGAGTCATTCTCAGCCAAACGTCGGTCACGATGCAGACGGGGGCATCCATCGCCGGCAGATTGTTCGCCCAGACCGCGGTCAGCATCCAGGCCAGCACGATCGTCCAGCCCTCTCCTTAGCCGAAACACGGAGGCCGACGCGCGGCACGGCGCGTGCACCGGTGGCTCCAATGGACCGTCCTGCCATGCGGGACGGGTCGTATTCGCCGATTCAACCATCGTTCGCCGAGGAATTCTCTTCGGCAGCGGCGGAACGACTTAGGGAGAATTCATGATCAGATCAAATAGATACAGGCACATTCGTACATTATTGCTTTCCGGGTCTGCCATTTTATTGCTCTCGAACGCCGGCTGCACCGCTGCGACGAACGCCGCGGCCAACGTTCAAGCTGCGCTGTCCGGCTGCAGCGAATTCAGCGGCGGCGCGGCCTCCGTGGCCGCTCTGTCGATCAACGGGGACGCCAAAGCGTNNGCGGTGCTCGGCGCTTGCATCGGCATGGCCACCGACCTTCAGATCACCGATACGTGGACGGCGATGGCTCCGAGCTCCGGCGACGCGCCGGACGACGAGACGACCGAGGCCTGCACGCAGGTGACCAACAAGATCACGGCCATACTCGCCGCCAACGCGACCGCCTCGTGTACGCTCGTCATCTCCGGTGGCTATTGCGTCGTCGACGAGACGAAGCAGGTCGATTGCGAGTCGATGTGCACCTCGAACACGACGTGTCAGCCGGGCAACATCACCACGCTCTGCCCACCTGCATCGCTGACCGGCGAATGCACGGGAAGCTGCAACGCGAGCGCGACGTGCGAGGGGAGCGCCTCCGCCCAAGCCACGTGCCAGGGCTCGTGCGAGGGTGACTGCACCGGAATGTGCGATTCGGATCCCTGCATGGCCAAGCACTGCAAAGGCGCTTGCGCAGGCAAGTGCACGGGCGACTGCCAGCTCTCCGCCCAGGCGTCGGTCAACTGCGGCACGAACGTCAACTGCCGTGGCGGCTGCAGCGTGACCTACCAGGCTCCGGCCTGCGAGACGACGGTCACCCCGCCGGTTTGCAACGTGAGCCAGGCCTGTCAATCCAGTTGCAAGAGCAGCGTTGAGGTCACCTCGACGTGCACGCCCGCGGGCGTCTCCCTGGAGTGCAACGGCAGCGCGTCCGCCACGGTCACGTTGGCGGATATCGGCGACGCCTCGGTCGAAGTCCCGGATGCGTCCACCGTACCGCTCGACGCCACCGTCCCGTCGCTCGACGCAGCCCTCGCGTCGCTCG
>PLIR01000004.1 GCA_003139415.1 Myxococcales bacterium
CCCTCCGTCTTCGACTCCGGGTTTCATCGCTTTCCACACGCTTCGGTATGCATCTGGTGCACGACGCCGTGCACCTCCTGGGGATGAACCGGGAGCACCACAACGCGGCGACGACGACGAGACCGAAGGCGCACTGCCATTGCGAAGTCGCTGCGACGTCTCCGAGCCGCGGTGGTCTTCCGAAGGCGACCGGAGGTGATCCGGAGGACGTCGAAGAGGACGACCGAATGCAGACCGTCGTGGTTCTGCTGACGGCCCTCGGATGCGACGTCATCAGCTGGGTTCTGAGCTTTGATCGCTTTCGAGAGCGTCGGTTTGGTTCGCCTTTGCCGTGCCGTCCGAGACAAGCATGGATGCGCAATTCAAATGTCATCTGTGTCCGGTATCGCCCCGACGGTGGGTCGACGTGATTCCGGTTCACGCCGAGTCCCGGACGCCGTCGCGTGGTTCGCTGCGACGGCCGATGCGGCGGCGCCCCCGGGTTGTGGCGGTCTCCTTACCAGCGGCGTCCCGGCGCTCGGCGACGGCAAGGGCGTGATCGGCGCCGGCTGAAGAGTGTCTGCTCGAGCGTCTCGCAAACGCTTAGGTGGGGTTCGCGGCGCTACGTTTGCGGCTTCTTCGCGAACGCGCCGCAGATACGTTCGCAGGGCCGCCACCGAGACCGGCACGCCATGTTCCGAGAGCATCGCGGCGACCGCCGTCCAGCTGTACCCTTCGAGCGAAGCGCGAAGATCTGGGGTGACAGCGTGCGAATGGTCTGCTGCTTGCTCAACTCGGTCGCTTGGTGCGGCGGAACCTTGTCGAGCGATTGCTGCAACTGCAGAACCGTCTCGGCCGCGAACTTGTTCTTGTGGTCCATCGCTTCTCCTGTTCTCTCCGCAAACACTCCCTTTGGCCGGCGCGCCTTCGACTGCGGACGCACGGCAGACGCGTGTTGAGTCCACGCCGCTCCTGGACAATCGCAAGACGCGTACCGGCTCGCAGCACGCCGCGTCGCGACGGCCTGGCGCCCCGTCCAGAACGAGGCACGATGCGCGCGGTCAGGATCCGTCGCCGCAGCAACTGCCCTTGAACATTGGCCAACACGGCGAGGGAGCGCCGGTGCGCGCAACGTCCCGGTCGCGCCAACGGACACGCCGGTAGGGATAGCGAGTGGCCCGGGCTTCGCACGCGTGGTCAGTGTTTGCTGCCCACCCCTGGTCATTAATTAATGACCACCGGGGGTACCCCGGTCGCCTCGGGGACGTGTTTTCACGGTGATTCAGGATGCGCGTGCGGCGAGTTGTCCGCCCGGCTGCGCGGCATCGCGCTTGCGGATGCGCTCCGTATGGGCAAGCGAAACGTTCGCGGACCGCAGCAAGACGGCGATGCAGCATCCAAGCCGGTGGAGCTCTTCGCGCCTCTCACACGCGCCGACCGGCCCCGGGGACCGATGAACACGAGTTGTCGCCCTCCGTGTTTGACGGCCAGAGCGCTCCGGCGTCGCCGACCCGCCACATCGGGCGATGGCGATGACGTCGTTTCACGTGACGCCTCAAGGGGTAGCCGTGGACTCTGAGGCCGGACCTTCCCCGTACCTGACGACGGCAGAGGCGGCCGTCTACCTCCGCTACCGGTCGGCCTCAGCGATCCGTACGCTAAAAATGAAAGGGCTTCTGCGTCCGGCGGGTCGTCGAGGCGGCGCCCATCTGTACCGCCGCGACGATCTAGACCGCTTCGTCGCCGAGGGCGCCTCGGGTAAGCTGCGCGTAGGACGATCCGAGGCATCCAGGAAGGACCATGCTGAACATGACCTGGATGGAAGGATGCACGAAGACCCGATACGCGGGGATCTTCAAAACAAAGAGCGGCTATCGCGTGCGCGTGCGCGCGATGGATCCGAGAACCGGCACGCTGAGGGAGGCGAACCGCGAGTACGACGGCGTCGATCTGCACCAAGCGCTTCTCAACCAGACGCAGTTGCGGGACGAGATCCGAAGCGGTTCGATCGTCGCCGAAAGGCTTCGCGTTGGGGAATACGCGAAGCACTGGATCGAGTCCAAGGCGCCGACGGTGGATCCCGGAACCGCTGAACGCTACGCAGCGGCTCTCGAGGATCACGTTATTCCCGCGCTCGGCCTGTTCTTCTACGATCAGCTCACGGCCCTCGACGTTCAGAAATGGGTCAACGCTGAGCGTCGGAGGGGGTACCGCGCCGAGACGATCAAGGGATGGTTCCGCGTCCTGCGGACCATGACGCGCGACGCGATGGAGCCTCTCGATCTGCCGAGAGATCCAACGCTTCGCATCACCTTTCCCGAGGACGAGGAGAAGGACGACAACGCCCTGATGCCCGACCTCCTCGGGACCTTCCTTGTGAACATGGAGCGGCTCTCGCCGCAGCACTTCGCGCTGGTGGCCGTGCTCGCCTTCACAGGCTTGCGCTTCTGCCACGCGTCGGCGCTGCGTTGGGAAGACGTGGATGCGGACAACGGCCTTCTGCGCGTCGTCCGCAAGAACATCCGCGGTCGCGTCGGTCCCGTCTCTCGAAAGAAGCGGGCGCCGCGCGAGTACCCCCTCCATCCCAGGCTCGCGGAGATCTTACGCGACCACCGGCGCAGACTCCTGGAGCGGCAAGCTCCAGGCGTCGACTCCGGCTGGCTCTTCCCTTCCGAGGCGGGCGGTCTCCGCACTCCGGGAGGGCTCTGGAAGGCCTGGCAGACTTGCTTGAAGGCATCGAAGATCGAGGAGCGCTTCACGGTCCACGGGCTACGGCGCACCTTCAATGACCTCACCCGTCGCGCTGGCGTCGATGGGGTCG
>PLIR01000232.1 GCA_003139415.1 Myxococcales bacterium
CCCGACCTGATGCCGGCCGACATCTTGGGCACGACCGTCATCGACGAGACGCAGGGCGGGGGCAAAGCCTTCGAGTTTCGCAAGGGCCCGATCTTCGCCAACATCGTCCTGGCCGACGAGGTGAATCGCGCGACGCCCAAGACGCAGAGTGCCCTGCTCGAGGCGATGCAAGAGCACCGCGTCAGCGTGGGCAAGCGGACGCACGTGCTCGACGAGCCGTTCTTCGTCCTGGCGACGCAGAACCCCCTCGAGATGGAAGGGACGTACCCGTTGCCCGAGGCGCAGCTCGATCGGTTCTTCTTCAAGCTTCACGTGCCGTTTCCGGGGCGCGAAGACTTGCGCCGGATCCTCGACATGACGACCGGCGGCGGCTCCGAGCCGCGGCGCGCCGTGCTCGACCGGGACACGATCGTCGGGATGCAGGCGCTCGTGCGGCAGGTCCCGGTCGCGCGCCACGTGCAGGACTACGCGATCCGGCTTCTGCAGGCGACGCACCCCGACGGTCCGGACGCGCCGGACGTCGCCAAGCGCTTCGTCCGGTACGGCAGCTCGCCGCGCGGCGGGCAGGCGCTGCTGCTCGCCGCGAAGATCCGCGCCCTCCTCGACGAGCGATTCGCGGCCAGCGTCGACGACGTGCGCGTCGTGGCGCACGCGGCCCTGCGGCATCGCGTGCTGCTCAACTTCGAGGGCGAGGCCGAGGGCATCAAGGCCGACCAGGTGATCGACGCCATCCTCAAGTCGCTCCCCGAGGGCAAGCCCGAAGCGTCTCACGCCGAGGCGAACTGATGAACCGCCGTCGAGATGCGATAAGGGTTTGCTGTCATCCTGAGCGAAGCGAAGGACCCCACCTCGAGCTCTCATGGGGTCCTTCGGTCGCTTCGCTCTCTCAGGATGACAGCAACGTTTGACCCGATGAGCCTCTTCGATGTCCTGCCCTGGCGGCGAGAGAAGAAGGCCGTCGCCGCGGTCGAGGACGACCTCTTCGACGACGAGTTCCAGCGCAAGCTCGAGTATCTCGCGCTCGTCAGCCGGCGCGTCTTCGCCGGGCGCCTCCGCGCGGAGCGTCGCACGAAGAAGAGCGGCAGCGGGATCGAGTTCGCCGACCACCGCGAGTACCAGCCGGGCGACGATTTTCGCTCCCTCGACTGGAACGTCTACCAGCGCTTCAACCGGCTGCTCGTCCGTCTGTACGAGGAAGAAGAGGACCTCGCCATCTACCTCATCCTCGACACGAGCGCCTCGATGGCGCAAGGCGGGGAGGGTGGGCCGGCTACGACGAAGCTCGCGTACGCGAAGCGCGTCGCCGCCGCGCTCGCGTACGTGGGCCTCGCCAACCTCGATCGCGTGAGCATCGTGACGACGAGCGACCGCGTGATGGAACGGATGCAGGAGACCCGCGGCAAGGCGCGCATCTTCAAGGCGTTCCGCTTCTTGCGGGGCCTCAGCGCCGAGGGGACGACGGATCTCGGCGACGCCATGAAGACGTTCGTCGCGCAGAACAAGCGGCGCGGGCTGGCCGTCCTCATCAGCGATCTGTACGACCCGCGCGGCGTCGAGCGCGGCGTCAACGTGCTCCGGTACGCCAAGTTCGACACCTTCATCGTGCACGTCGTGGATCCCGCCGACGGGCGGCCGAACCTCCAGGGCGACGTGCTCGTCTACGACTGCGAGACCGGCGACGAACGCGAGGTGACGGTCACGGCAAAGGTCCTCTCGCGGTTCGCCGACGCCTACCGGGGATACCTCGGCGACGTCGAGCGGTTCTGCGCGACGCACCAGGTGCCCTACGTGGCCGCCTCGGTCGACGTCCCCTTCGACGAGCTGATCCTGCGTGTGTTCCGCAGGGGGGGCTTCCTGCGGTGATCTTCGCGGGCCTGCCCCTCGCCGAGCTTGCGGCGATCTTCGGCGCGGTCGGGCTCGGCGTCGCCGTCCTCTACGTGCTCAAGCTGCGGCGGCGCGTCGTGGCGGTGCCCTTCGCGCCCCTGTGGGAGCGGATCCTTCGCGACAAGGAGGCGACGAGCTTGTTCTCCAAGCTCAAGCGCCTCCTGTCGCTGTTCATGCAGCTCGCTCTGCTGGCGTTGCTCGTCCTTGCGCTCGGCGATCCGCGCGCCGCCGAGAGCCTCGTCCGCGGCCGCACCATCGTCGTTCTCATGGACGCGAGCGCCTCGATGCAGGCGACGGACGTGACGCCCAGCCGCCTCTCGGTCGCCAAAGACGAGGTCCGCAAGATGATCCGCGGCCTCGGTGGAGCCGACCGCATGCTCGTCGCGCAGATGGACGCGATGGTGACGCCGCTCGGACCGATGACGGGCGATACGTCGGCGCTCGAGCGCGAGCTGGGCGAGGTGGCCCCGACCGACGCGAGGGCCGACTTCCCGCGCGCGCTTCGTTTCGCCACCGACGTGCTGCGTGACGCGGATCGCCCCGAGGTCATCGTCGTGTCCGACGGCGCGCTCGGGCCCGCGAGCGACGCGGCGGGCGCTGTCCACCTGGGCGACGCGAAGCTCAGTTACGTGCGCGTCGGCAAGGAAGGCCAGAACGTCGGGATCACCGAGTTCTCCGTGCGCCGCTACCCGCTCGACAAGGGCCGTTACGAGGTGATGTTCGAACTCACCAACACCGGCGCCCGCGTCGAGGACGTCGAGCTGCAGCTGCTTGGCGACGGCGCGCTCGTCGACATCACCAAGCTTCGCCTGCAGCCGGGCGAGCGCCTCCCTCGCTTCTATCCGCAGCTTTCCGGGGCGAGCCGCACGCTCGAGGCGAAGATCGCGCGCGTCGACGGCACCCACGACGACCTCGCCGCCGACGACCACGCGTTCGCCCTCCTGCCCGAGCGCCGCCGCGCGCGGGTGCTCGTCGTGACCGCGGGCAACGCTTACCTCGAGGCGGCGCTCCTGCTCGACGAGTACCTCGACGTCACCCAGGTGCCCCCGGCAGGGTACGCCGCCGCCGTCGTGGCGCACCCGTGGGACGCCGTCGTCTTCGACGGCGTGACGCCCGCGGAGATGCCGAAGGCCAACGCGCTCTACCTCGACCCGCGTGGGCCCGGATCGCCGGTGAAGGTCAAGGAAGCCCTCAAATCGCCGGGCTTCGATCGGCTCGACCGCCGTCACCCCGCGCTGCGCTTCACGGCGCTCGACGACGTGAACATCGCGGCGGGCCACCGCCTCGAGCCGGGCGAGGGCGACAAGGTGCTCGGCGCCTCGAACGACGGCGCGGCCCCTATCCTCGTGGCGGGCTCGCGCGGGGGCTACAAATTCGTGGCGGTTGGCTTCGACGTGCGCGACAGCGATCTCCCGCTGCGCCCGGCGTGGCCCTTGTTCGTGCTCGACTGCATCGACTGGTTCGACGACGAGGACGCGCGGTACCTGTCGAGCTTTCGCACCGGAGAAGTGTGGAGGATCCCCGTACCGGCGTCGGTCGCCGCGGCGACGGTCGCGTGGCCGGACGGGTCCACGCGCGCCGTGGCGGTCCACGAGGGTCGCGCCGTCATGCTGGGCGAGCACTCGGGCTTTTACCGCGTGTCGTACCGGTCTCCGGAGCCAGGCGGCCCGGAGGGCGGGACGACCTTCGCCGCCAACCTCCTCGATCCCGCCGAGAGCGCGATCGCGTCGCAGGACCGGCTCTTCGTCGACGGCAAGGACGCCGGCGAGACCTCGCCGTTTCACCTCGGCGTGCGCCGCGAGATCTGGATGTACCTGCTGCTCGCCGCGGCCCTGCTGACGGCGCTCGAGTGGGCCACGTATCACCGGCGGGTGACGGTATGAGCCCGCCGTCGATCCCCCCGCCGTCGTCATCACGGGGACATCGATCGCGACCTCCGGCGCTGTCGCGAACGCCCTCCGGCGCGCCCCGGCGTCGCGTGAATCCCTTCCGCTGGAGCGGCGCGGTTGCGGGAGTGGTCGGGGCCGTCGGCCTCTGGGCGTACCTCCGGTACGTCTGGTACGGCGGGGCGACGCTGGCGTGGACGAGGCACGGGACGGAGTACGACCTTCTGGCGCCGCGCATGCTGGGGCTCGCGCTGCTGGCGCCGTACTTCGTGTGGATGGTGGGCAAGAGCCTCGCGGACTTGCCGCTCGGGCAGCGGGCCCTGTCGGTCGCCCTCCGCCTGGCCTTCGTCGCCCTGCTCACGCTGGGCCTCGCCCGCCTGGCGCGGACCGCCACGCGGCAAGACGTCTTCACCGTGTACCTCGTCGACGTCAGCGACAGCGTGCCGGACGAGGCGCTCGAGGATGCGCGCGCCGAGGTGCAGCGTCAGCTCGACGCCCGGGGGCCGAAGGATCTCGTGCGCCTCGTCACGTTTGCGCGCCGCCCCCGCGTCGTCCCGCTCGCCGAGGAGACGTCCTCCCTCGGTATCGGTGGCCGCACGAAGATCGTGGTGCCGGCGATCGCGCGTCATGGCCCGGGCCTGGGGACGGCGACCGACATCGCGAGCGCGCTCCAGCTCGCGTACGGCCTGTACCGCGAGGGGTACCTGCGCCGGGCGGTCCTCCTGTCCGACGGCGTGCAGACGGACGGGGACATGCTCGCCGAGGCGGCGCGCGCCAAGAGCTACGGGGTCAAGCTCTTCGCTGTCCCGTACCACCGCGGGGTCCCGGGCGAAGTGGCGGTGCGGGCGCTGCGCGTGCCGGACAAGGTGCACGAGCAGGAGACGTTCGATCTCCACGCGGACGTGTTCTCCAGCGTCGCGCAGCGGGCAAAGCTCAGCCTCAAGCAGGGGGACGTGATCAACGGTCTCGACGGGGTGAAGGTGGTCGACCTTCAGCCGGGCGACAACGACGTGTCGTTCAAGAGCCGCGCCGCCGTCCCCGGGGAGGCCACGTACTCGCTCGAGGTCACCGAGGCGGCGCACGATCGGTTCAAAGAGAACAACCGCGCCAGCGCGGTCGTCGCCGTCGTCGGCATGCCGGTCGTGCTCTACGTCGACGGCAACCCCGCCCGGTCCTCGTATCTGGCGTCGGCGCTGAGCGCGCAGCAATTCAACGTCGACACCTCGGACCCGCTGCCGACCACGCTGCGCGAGGCCGAGCGCTACGACTTCATCGTCCTCAGCGACGTCCCGGCCGAGCGCGTCTCGCTGACCCAGCAGGACGTCATCGAGCAGTACGTCCGCGATCTCGGCGGCGGCTTTCTCTTCGCCGGCGGCGAGAACGGCTACGGCCTCGGGGGTTGGTATCACACGACCGTCGAGCGGATCCTGCCGGTCCGCATGGACCCCGAGAAGCGGCGGGACGAGCCCGAGGTCGCGATGGCGCTCGTCATCGACCGCTCGGGATCCATGACCGGCTTGCCTCTCGAGATGGCGAAGCAGGCCGCGAAGGCCACCGCCGACACGCTCGCAGCGGACGATCTGCTCGAGGTGATCGCGTTCGACTCCCAGCCGACGCGTATCGTGCGCATGACGCCGGCCAAGCACGGCGCGCGCATCCAGAGCGACATCGCACGGATCCAGGCCGGCGGCGGGACCGAGATCTTCCCGGCCCTCGACGCCGCGTACCAGGCCCTTTCGACGACGCGGGCCAAGCGTANNACGTCGTGTTGCTCACCGACGGTCAGGCGCCGCAAAACGGGATCCGCGATCTCGTCCAGGCGATGGCCTCGGAGGAGATCACCGTGACGACGGTCGGCCTCGGCGGCGGCGTCGACGAAACGTTGCTGCGCATGGTCTCGGAGGTCGGGGGCGGCCGCTTCTACAAGGTGTCGGATCCGGAGTCTCTCCCGCGCATCTTCACGAGGGAGACGGAGATGGTCAGCCGGTCGGCGGCCGTCGAGGAGTACTTCCAGCCGCACGTGGCGTCGCCCGCCGACTTTCTTCGCGGCATCGACGTGGCCGGTGCGCCCTTCTTGCACGGCTACATCGCCACGAAACTGAAGCCGCCGCCGGCACAAGAAGTCCTGACGAGCGAGCTCGGGGAGCCGATCCTCGCCCGATGGCACGTCGGCCTCGGCTGGACGATCGCCTGGACGAGCGACGTGAAGAACGCCTGGGCGGTCGAATGGCTGCGCTGGCCCCAGTGGGGACCTTTCTGGGGGCAGCTCGTTCGAGAGCACATGCGGTCGAAGAAGCGTCAGGTCTTCGATATGCGCGCCGAGATCGATCCGGCGACGGGGCACGTGCGGGCCGTGCTCGACGCCGTCGGGAGCGACGACCGCTTCCAGAACGGTCTCGACGCCTCGCTGACCATCGCCGGCCCCGAGCCCGAAGGCGCGGGCGACGCCAAGGGACCGGCCCCCGTGCGCACGATCGCGATGCCGCAGACGGCGCCCGGACGGTACGAGGCGGACTTCCCGCTCGATCGCTACGGGTCCTTCTTGCTCCACGCGTCGCTCGACCAGCCGGTGGCCGAAGAGGGGGAGAATGGACGGCGGCCGGGCAAGGGCAAGACGACGGTCGCCGAGAGCTTCGGTCACGTGACCAACCCGTATCCGCGCGAGTACCTCGCGCTCGCACCCGACGTGGCGACCCTGGCGCAGGCCGCGGCGGTCACCGGGGGCTCGCTCGACCCTTCTCCTTTGGCCGTGTTCGATCCCGCGGGGGAGGTGATTCGATTCCACGAAGACCTCTGGCCCCGCTTCGTGGGCGCGGCGATCGCTCTCTTCATCCTCGATCTGCTTGTGCGCCGCGTTCGCCTGTGGGATCGCAAGCGGACGGCGCGCAGTTCCCCGAAGGCCGCGGGCGCCGCGGTGTAGGGGGACGGGGGTTCGCGAAAGTTCTCCTCGCTTCGCGTCGGCTGAGCTATTCGCACTACCGCGTCCTTCACGCCGGCATCGAACGTGTAAGGACGCCTCAACCGAGCGGCCGCAGTGACGACGACCGAGAGCCAGCAACCCATCCGCCGCAGGGACGACTTGCTGCTGCCCTTTTCCGAGGCGTGCAAGCCCCGGGATCAGTGGCGTATCGGGCCCGAAATCGAGAAGTTTGGCGTCTTCGAGGAGACGGGTCTTCCGATTCCGTACTCCGGTCCGCGGAGCGTCCTTCGTGTCCTCGAACACCTTGCATCGGCGCACGGCTGGGCTGCCGAGCGCGAAGTGAAAGACGGCCCCATCATTGCGCTCGTGCGGGCGGGCGCGTCCGTCACGCTCGAGCCCGGGGGCCAGCTCGAGCTGTCCGGGGCACAAAGCGAGAGCGTTCACGAGGTCGACGCCGAGCTACGCGGCCACCTGACCGAAATCGGCGCGGTGTCGCGGTCGCTGCGCATCCGGTGGCTGGGCATCGGCTTTCACCCCTTCGCCCGGCGAGAGGACTTCGACTGGGTCCCCAAGCAGCGCTACCGGGTCATGCGCGAGTACCTGCCGACGCGCGGGGGCCACGCCCTCGACATGATGCTTCGAACCTGTACCGTGCAGGTGAACCTCGACTACGCCAGCGAGGCCGATGCGATGCGCAAGATGCGCGTCGCGCTGGCCCTCGCGCCCACGACGACGGCGATGTTCGCCAACAGCCCGTGGAAGGAAGGGCAACCGCACGGCGGGGTGACGTACCGCGGGCGCGTGTGGCTCGACGTGGATCCCGACCGCACGGGCCTCTTGCCGATGCTGTGGAAGAGCGGCAGCGGATTCGATGACCTCGTGGAGTGGGCGCTCGACGTCCCGATGTTTCTCATCAAGCGGCGCGGCAATGCGATCGCCAACACGGGCCAGACGTTCCGCAGTTTCATGGCCGACGGATTCGAGGGCCAGCGGGCGACGATCGAGGATTGGCGTCTGCACCTGAACACGCTCTTTCCAGAGGTCCGCCTCAAGAGGACGATCGAAATCCGCGGCGCCGACGTCCAAAGCACCGACATGGCCAGCGCGCTCCCTGCCCTTTGGACCGGTGTGCTCTACGACGAGCAAGCGCTCGGCGAGGCGGAGGCCCTCGTCGAGGGCTGGACGCACGACGAGGTCGCTGCGTCGAGGGACGCCATCTGGCGCGAGGGATTGCGGGCATCGTTTCGCGGCCGGAAGGTGGTCGAGGTCGCCGAGCGCCTGGTGACCATCGCCGATGGCGGCCTCGCCCGCCGAGGGCTCGTCGACCGCGCGAGCGGCAAAGACGAACGGGTGCACCTCGATACGCTGCGGAAATTGGTGGGCAAGGCGCAATGTCCCGCCGACGTCATCCTGGACGGCCTCGATCGCGAGAAGGATCCAAGGCGTGCCCTGATGGACCGCGTAGCGTTCAAGTGACGGGCCTTGCTCGGTGCGTCGATCGCCGCGTATGGTGCGGTCGTTTGGAGGGCAGCGGAATGCTGTGGACGGTCATCTCGCGCTGGGGGGCCATGGGCGTCCTGGGTGCCGCCGCGGGGTGCTCGTCGAGCAGCGCGCAGCCGGCGAGCGGCGGCGCGCCGGATTCGGCCCCCACGTGCCTCATCGACGCGAGCATCGCGACGTTCACGTTCCCCGACGCGGCGCTGGGCGACGCCGGGAGCACTTCGGCCACCTGCGGATCGTGCCTCAACTCCATGTGCGCTTCGTGGGTGCAGGCTTGCGACAAGGACTGCCTGTGCCTCGAGACGACGAAGGCCGTGCTCGAGTGCGGTCAGGACGGCGGCACGGCGTACACGTGCGCCGAGATGTACGGATCTTCGGACACGAACTTCATCTCCCTCGCCGGGTGCATCCTCGAGTCGTGCAAGGATCCGTGCGCCCTCAACGGGGTCGACGCGGGGAGCGCGTCTTCCGGCGACGCGGCAGACGACGCGCCGGAAGTGACCAGCCCCCCCGACGCGACCGTGTCCGACGGCGGCCCGCCCTCCGACGCCGCATCGACGTCGGACGCTACAGGCGAGTAGCCGGCCACCTCAGCCGGGCGCGGGTACCGAGCGGACGCCCTGGATGAAGGCGTGGACTCGGCCCATGTCCTTCACCCCGGGTGCGCTCTCGACGCCGCTCGCGACGTCCACGCACCAGGGATGGACCTTGGCGATGGCGTCGGCGACGTTGTCCGGGGTCAACCCGCCAGCCAGCACGACGCGGCGCCGCGCCGCCAGCCCGACGACCAGCGACCAGTCGAACACGTGCCCTGTTCCTCCGAGGGCCGAGCCGACCTTGGCGTCCACCATGACGTAGTCCCCTGGCATCGCGTCGGCGGCCGCGACGTCTTCCGCGGACGCGACACGCACGGCCTTGTACGCATGCGGCAGCAGTGCCTCGACGTCGGAGGGCCGTTCATCGCCGTGAAGCTGCAGGCACCCGACGCCCGTCGCGTCACGCAACGCGCGCATCCGTTGGAGATCCAACCCTGCGACGACGCCGACCACCAGCGCGCGGTCGCCGATGGCATTGGCGATCGCCCGGGCGCGCGCCTCGTCGACGCGCCGCGGGCTCGACGGAACGAAGTTCACGCCAACCGAGTCGGCCCCGGCCGCCACGCAATCGAGCGCCTGCTCGATGGACGTCACGCCGCAGATCTTGATGCGAGTCACGCGTCGATCTTGAGCAGCTCTTTGACCTTCGCGATGACCTGCGGGGCCTGGATCGGCTTCGTGATGTAGGCGTTCGCGCCGAGCTGTAGCGCGCGTTGCCGATCCTCGCTCGACCCCTCGGTCGTGATGACGATGATGGGGACGTCCTTGTGCGTCGGGTCGGTGCGCACTCGCTTCACGAGCTTCAGGCCATCCATGATGGGCATGTTGATGTCCGTCAGGATGATGTCGAACTTGCCGGCGGCGAGCTTGCGAAGGCCGTCGACGCCGTCGTCGGCCTCCGTCACGTGCACGCTCTTCAGGCGCGAGAGCGCCAGGACGATGAGCTGGCGCATCATCGGCGAATCCTCGACCACAAGGCACGAATATTGGGTAGTCACGCTGACGCAATCCTCGATTGATAGGCTGCAAGAGGGAAGTACGACATCCTACGCGCACGCCTCGCGCAGCGCTTCGACCGGAGGGAGCCGCCCGTCGGCCTGCCCCCACAGGTGAGCGGCGACGATGGCGCCCCCCGCGTGCGCTCCGACGAGCTTGAAGAGCTCGCGGTCCACGGTGATGAATTCTTTCTTTTGCGCGAGAAGCGAGTAGATCGCGACGACGCCGACCACGCGATCCTCGAGCTGCAGAGGAATGCAGGCGGCGGGCGCCGTCATGACCTCGCCCTCGGCGATGTGCGGGAGGCCGGTGAGGTACGACTTCTCGATGGTGGCCGCCGCGAGATCCCCCGGCGGCGCGTCGTGCAGCGGGATCACGGGCAGGGCGGCGATGTCGACGCCGTAAGAGCTGATGGGCGAGAGGCGACGCTCGACTTCGTCGATGAAGTAGATGGCGAGCGAGCGGACGCCGACGAGCTGCTCGAGGAGCTCACGCACGTGGCGTACGACCCCGCGCACCTTGAGAGACGAGTGCAGCTGGAAGCTTGCCACGTAGAGGTTGGCGAAGCTCTCGAGCTCGGCCTCGATCTCGGCGACCCGGTGGGTGATCTCCTGTTGACGGTGCACCGTCGAAAGCAGGCGCGCCTTCTCGCGCTCGAGGGCCTCGATCTTCCGTAGAAGGTCGCGGATCGCTTCATCGCTCGCCAGCTGCGTCTTCAGCGCCGCGTTCTCGGTCTCGAGATCGGCGATCTGGTCGCGGAGCTTGCGGTTCTCGCTCACGAGCTCGTCGGTGAGCTCGGCGCCGCGCTTGAAGAACGTCTGCAAGAACGCGTCGCGCTTTCCCTTGAGCTCCGCCGCTACCACCTGCACGGGGCGATCGCTGCGTCGCGACCCGCGCCCCTTCTTCTCGATCATCGTCCGAGAATATCACTTCTCTGCGCGAGCTACCCACGCCGCGAGATCGCCCAGGACGACGCGAGGCGCGCGGCGCAACGCCGACAAATCGCGGCTCCCCGTCAGCATCATCGCGGCGCGAAGCTCGGCCTCCACCCGGGCCAGCGCCGAGACGGCGGCGTCCCGGCCTCCCTGCACCAGCGCACGCAGGATCGGGCGCGCCATCCCGGCGGCCGTGGCGCCGAGGGCGATGGCCCGAGCCACGTCGAGGCCCGTGGCGACGCCCCCCGTGGCGATGAGGGTCTCGAACCCCAGCGGCGCGAGCATCGCCACGGACGCCGCCGTCGGCACGCCCCAGTCCCAGAACGCGTCGCCGAGCGCCTCCGCCGCGGTGTCGCCCGAGGCAGCCGCGCGCTTGGCTTCGACGCCGACCCAGGACGTGCCCCCTGCGCCGGACACGTCGACGTGGCGAACGCCGGCCGCACGCAGCCTCTCGCCCACACTGCGTGAGATGCCGCACCCCGTCTCCTTCACGACGACCGGGACGCCGAGCTCGCGTACGAGCCGCGCGATGGTCTCCGTGCCGCCCGCGAAGTCGCGATCGCCACCAGGTTGCACGAGCTCCATCGCCGGATTGAGGTGCACGCAGAGCGCGTCGGCGCCGACCTGCTCGACGAGCGCGCGGACGTCCTCGGTGCGCATCGAGCGCGCCTGCACGACGCCGATGTTGCCGAGGAGCAGGCCCCGCGGAATCGCGTCTCTTACCCCGTACGTCGCGGTGGTGCCCGGGCGAAGGTGCATCGCCCGCTGGCTACCGAGTCCGAAGCCGTAGCCGCGCTCCTCGGCGATGGCGGCGAGATCGCGGTTGATGCGGCCCGCCTCCTCCGTCCCGCCCGTCATCGACGCGATGACCAATGGCGCGCGCAGCTTCTTGCCGAACAGGGTGACCGAGAGGTCGACGTCGCCGGCCGCCATGTCCGGCAGCGCGTCGTGCACCAGGTGTACGCACTCGAGGAGCGTCGACGCCTCCCGGAAGCCGACGTCGCCGTTTGCGTCCCCGTCCACGCACAGCGCGATGTGGTCCGCCTTGCGCTGGCCGATGGTCCCCATACTGCTCGCGTGCGGGAGCGTAGGTCAGGCGCGTCCTCGGCGCACTGGAACGCCCGGGAGACAAGCCTCCGCATTCCTTCAACGAAACATGAAAGTGCGCGTAGATGCGCAGGAATCGGCTCTCCACTGCCGTTGACGTCCACGCCGCGCCACCCTAGGCTCCCCGCTCGGCGATGACGTCTTCGGGTCAGACGGCGGCTGCCCGGGGTCGGGCGCAGGACCTCTCTACCCTGAACCACGCTATCGAGCGCGCGACGATGGAAGACTTCGGGCCCTTCGTGGCTGCGGTGCGCGCGCAGGTCGACGCCCTCGCCACGGCGTGGCTCGACGCGCGCATGGCGGAGGTCCGCGAGCACGGCCCGGAGGTCGAAGCCGCGGCCGACGCCGTGAGGGCGCTCGTCCTGCGGGGAGGCAAGCGCATGCGCGCCGTCTTGCTGGCGGCGACGTACGAGGCCTGCTCGGGCGAGGGAGGGGCCCCGGCGGTCGCGCAGGTGGGCGTCGCGATCGAGATCTTGCAGGCGTACCTCCTCGTGCACGACGACTGGATGGACGGCGACGACCTGCGCCGCGGCGGTCCCAGCGTGCCTGCCCTCATGCGCGCGCGGTTCGACGGGCGGCGCTGGGAGTTCGTGAGCGTGCTGGCGGGCGACCTCGCGTCTGCCTGGAGCTTGCGGGCCTTGCTCGATGCAGGCCTCGCGCCCGCGAGGCTCGTCGCTGCGACGCGGGAGTTTGCGCGTATGACGGAGGACGCCGTCAAAGGCCAGGTCCTCGACGTCGCGGACGCGGCGCAAGACGCCCGCGCCGTCGATGCGATGCACGCCCTCAAGACGGCGAGCTACACCGTCCGCGGCCCGGTCGTCATGGGCGCCTTCCTCGCGGGGGCGCCCGACGCCGTCGTCGCCGGTCTCGCCGACTTCGCCCGCCCGCTCGGAATCGCCTTCCAGCTCCGCGACGACGTGCTCGGTGCGTTCGGGGATCCCAGGGCAACCGGCAAGCCCGCCGGCAACGACGTGCGGGCGGGCAAGCGTACGGCGGTCGTCGTCGAAGGGCTGAACGACCCGCGCGCTGCCGGCGTGCTCGGGCGCGTCCTTGGACGAGCGGACGCCTCCGACGGCGAAGTCCGCGGCGCGATCGAAGCCCTGGATGCTTGCGGCGCGCGCGCCCGCATCGAGGAGCGCATCGCGTCCCGGGTCCGCGAGGCGCGCGGCGCCCTTCATCGCATCGCTCTCGACGCCAAGGGTAGGACGCTCTTGGAGGCCGCGATCAAAGCCCTCACCGAGCGCGATCGCTGATGGCGGCGACGGCGCACGCGTGCGGCAAGGTGATTCTCCTCGGCGAGCACGCGGTCGTCTATGGCGTCCCCGCGCTTGCGGTTGGGATCGATCGGGGCGCTCGAGCGCGGGCATCGGCCCTCGACGAAGGGCCCAGCCGTCTGGTGATCGGTGGCTGGAACGTCTCCGTCCGGCCGGACGACTCCCATGATCTGGCCCGCGCGTTCCGTGCGCTGCTCGACGCGTCGTCGTCCACCCGCCCTCTTACCGTCGACGTCGAGGCCGACTTGCCCCCCGGCGGCGGTCTCGGGTGCTCGGCGGCCATCGGCGTCGCGATCGCGCGCGTCATCGAGCCCCACGCGTCGGCCGAGGCGGTGCAAGCCCTCGCCATGGCGTGGGAGCGCGTCTTTCACGGCAACCCGAGCGGGGTCGATGCGGCCGTCGCGGCGCGCGGCGGCTGCGTGCTTTACCGCAAGGGAGAGGCGCTCGACACCGTGCGCGTCCGCGGGCCGCTGCAGCTCTGCATCGGCAACAGCGGCCTGGCCTCCAGCACCAAGGCGATGGTCGACGGCCTGGCGCGCCTCCGCGAGCGAAAGCACGATCTCGTGGAGAGGTCGTTCGAGGCGATCCGGACGCTTGTCAGCAACGCGCGCCTCGCCGTCGAGGCGGGCGACCGCTCGACGCTCGGGCGCCTGATGGACCTCAATCAGATGCTGCTCGGCGGCCTGTTCCTTTCGACGCCGGAGATCGAGCACATGTGCGGGCTCGCGCGGGAGGCCGGCGCGCTCGGCGCCAAGCTGACGGGGGCTGGCGGAGGAGGGTGCACGGTCGCGCTCGTGCCGTCGCGGAGCACGGCCGACGCGGTGCTCTCGGCGTGGCGTCGCGAGGGGTTCGACGGCTTCGCGACGAACGTCGCGGCCGATGTCATGGCCGTGCCGCACGAGAGCGGGGCGGCGCCGTGAGCCACGCGTTCGCCGTGGCGCACCCCAACGTCGCCCTCTCCAAGTACTGGGGCAAGCGCGAAGGGGAGGGGAACTTCCCGGCCGTCCCGAGCCTGTCGGTCACGCTCGCGGGCCTGCAAACGCGCACGACCGTGCAGTTCGACGGCGCGCTCGAAGACGACGACGTCGTCCTCGGCGATGCTCCGGCCGCACCAGGGCCCCGGGCGCGCGTCGTCGGCTTGCTCGATCGCGTCCGAGCCGCGTCCCGCGACGAACGCCGGGCGCGCGTGCGATCCAGCAACGACTTTCCGACCGCGAGCGGCCTCGCGTCGAGCGCCTCCGGGTTCGCCGCGCTGGCGCTGGCGTCGGTGCGGGCGGCGGGGCTCGACTGGACGGTCGAATGGGTCAGCGATCTGGCCCGTCGAAGCTCCGCGAGCGCGGCGCGCAGCCTGTTCGGCGGCTTCGTGGAGCTCGACGCCGGCGCCCCAGGCGCGCCCCCCGAGACCCGCCTGGCCGCTCGGCCCCTCGCCCCCGCCGATCATCTCCCGCTCGTCGTCCTCGTGTGCGTCGCGACCGAGGCTGCGAAGGCCGTCGGGTCGAGCGAGGGCATGCGCGTCACGATGTCGCGTAGCCCCTACGCGCTCGCGTGGCTGGAGCAGGCGCCGCGGCTCCACGAGCGCCTGCGCGGGGCCTTGCTGGCACGAGACTTCGCGGCCGTGGGCGAGCTCGCAGAGGCGAGCTGCCTGGCCATGCACGCGAGCGCGCTCGCCGCCGGCGTCATCTACTGGAACTCCGTCACGGTCGAAGTCCTCGGGGCGATCCGCGCTCTGCGCGCGCGCGGGCTCGCGGCGTTCGCGAGCATCGACGCCGGCCCGCACGTCAAGGTGCTCGTCCACGCGTCCGACGTCGCTTCGGTCCGAGAAGGCCTCGAGGGCGCACCCGGTCTGAAACGAATCATCGAGGCTCGTCCGGGCGAGGGCGCTTCCCTGGCGAGCGGCGACGGGTCTGGAGATCGGCCTTGAGAATCATGGCGCCCGGCAAGCTCGTTCTCACGGGGGCTTACGCCGTCCTCGAGGGGGCGCCTGCGATCGTCGTCGCCGTGGACCGGTATGCCCGCGCCGACGTGGGCGGGCCGACGGGGGAGGTCAAGGTCGACGTCCGCGCCCTCCAGACGGACACCGGGCAAAAGCTCGGGCTCGGGTCGAGCGCCGCCGCGCTGGTCGTCGCATACGCCGCCCGTGCCCTGGCGCGCGGCGAGGACCCGCGGCACGCGACGGTCCGCGCGCAGATCTTCCAGTCGTCTCGCGCCGCGCACGCGCGAGAGCAGGGTGGGGGAAGCGGCGTCGATGTTGCGGCGAGCGTCCATGGGGGCGCGCTCCGCTATCGCCTCGGATCGTCGCCGCAGTCCGAGGCCGAAGTGCGCGCGGTCGACCTTCCGCCCGGCCTGGTGCTCGCGGCCTTCTGGAGCGGCACGAGCGCGCGCACGAGCGATCTGCTGGGCCGCGTCAACGGCCTCCGTGCTCGGGGCGGGGGCGACGCGGTCTTCAAGGCGCTGCGAGCGGCCGCCATCGACGCCGCCGACGGGNNCCGACGGGGTCGGGAACGCGCGGACGTTCGTCGACGGCGCGCGCGCGTTCGCCCGGGCTCTCGGCGCCCTGGGCGAGGCCGCGGACGCTCCGATCTTCTTGCCGGCGTTCACCGAGCTCTCGAGCCGCGCCGAGCGAGAGAACGGCGCGTTCCTCCCGTCCGGAGCGGGAGGGGGCGACGTCGCCGTGTGGCTCGGCACGGCGCCGCCTTCGGCGGCCTTTCTCGAGCGCGCCCACGACCTGTCCATTGCGCCGCTTGCCCTCGCGGTCGACCACGGCGGAGTGCGGCCCGAATCCCCCTCCTGAACGATCCCGTACACGTCCGTCCACCCGAGGACCTTCCGATGACCAAGACTTCACGATTCCCCGGCTTTTACAACGAGACGCTCGCCGCGCGCCGGCTCCTCGTGGGCGACGCGACGGGCACCGACCCGGGCGACATCACGAGCGCGCTCGAGGCCGGGGGGCTCGACGCCGTCACCGCCGACAAGTTCGTCGAGAACGTCCTCGGCACCTACGCGTTGCCTTACGGCGTCGCCCTCAACGTGCGCGTCAACGGGCGAGAGCACGTGGTGCCGATGGTCATCGAGGAGCCGAGCGTCGTCGCGGCGGCGTCCAACGCGGCCAAGATGGTGCGGGCGGGCGGCGGCTTCATCGCCGAGGCGGACGCCCCCATCATGATCGCGCAGATCGAGCTCCGCGACGTGAAGGACGCCCACGCCGCGGCGCGCCGCATCGAAGAGCACTCGGCCGAGATCCTGAAGCTCGCCGATGCCGCGATCGCCGGCCTCGTGTCGCGCGGCGGCGGCGCTCGTGGGGTCGAAGCCCGCGTCCTCGCCGACGACATCGTCGTCGCGCACATCCTCGTCGACTGCAAGGACGCGATGGGGGCCAACCTCGTCAACGGCGTCGCCGAGGCCGTGGCCGATCGCGTGGCCGCCATCGCCGAGGCCCGCGTCGGCCTGCGGATCCTCTCGAACCTCTGCGACAAGCGGTGCGTCCGGGTGCGTTGCGAGGTCGACGCGGAGGCGCTCGCGACGGGCGAGATGGGCGGGTCGGAGGTCATCGACGGTATCGTCGCCGCCTCCCGCTTTGCCGAGCTCGACCCGTACCGCGCCGCGACCCACAACAAGGGCATCATGAACGGCATCGACGCCGTCGTGATCGCTACGGGCAACGATTGGCGCGCCGTCGAGGCGGGAGCCCATGCGTTCGCCGCGCGGACGGGGCGGTACATGCCCCTGGCGGTCTGGAGGCGCGCCGGAGACAAGTTGCAAGGCAAGATCGAGCTGCCCCTCGCCCTCGGGACCGTGGGCGGCACGCTCCGCGTCCACCCCGCCGCGCGCGTGTCCCTGCGGATTCTCGGGGTCACCGACGCGCAAGAGCTCGCAGGCATCGCCGCGGCGGTGGGACTCGCCTCGAACCTGGCCGCCGTGCGCGCCTTGGCGACCGACGGCATCCAGCGTGGCCACATGGGCCTTCATGCGCGCTCGGTGGCCCTCGCGGCCGGTGCCACGGCCGAACAGGTCGAGCGCGTGGCCGCGATGATCGTCGAGGCGCGCGACATCACCCTCGACGGGGCAAAAAGAGCGCTGAACGCGCTTTGATCGAGAGCAATACGTGACCGGTGCGCCTAACTGGCGTATTTTCCCGGGGTGCGGCGAGAGGGCGACGATGCGCGCCGGCTGGACCGTTGGAGCGAGCTTCCGCCCGGTGACCCCCACCGGGACGTCACGGGTGCGCTCCACGACGTCTCGAACGCGCTGACGGTACTGCTCGGTTGGGTCTCCGAGGTGCGAGCCGGCGTGTCGCCCGCCGATCTCAATCGCGCCATGGCCATCATCGAGGACCGCGCCCGGTCGGCGCGAGACCTCGCGCGGCGCGCCATCGGCGCCCACGACGCGGTGGACGAGCGCGAACGGCCGGTCGGCGCCGTGGTCGGCGACGTCGTCGAAGCCCTGTCGGTCGAGGCGCAGCGGGCCAGGGTCAAGGTCGTCGTCACCGGCGGCACGGCGGGCACCCGGCTGCCCCTCGCCGCCGACGCGTCGCAGGTGCTGACGAACGTCGTGATGAACGCGTTCGCGTGGGCGCCGCCCGGGACGCGCGTCGCCATCGACGTCGTCGACGATCCGAGCGGGATTGCGCTGGTCGTCACCGACGAAGGCCCCGGCGTGGCCCCCGGTCAGGTCGACCGCATCTTCGGCGGCGTCAGCAACCGCGAGGGAGGGGCTGGCGTCGGCCTCAAGCACGCCCGCGCCGTCGCCCGGGCGGCCGGCGGCGATTTGAGCATCGTCCACCGGGGGGAGCCCTCGGGCGCGTGCTTCCGCATCGACTGGCCCCGATCGGCCATCGCGTCGACGGAGGGACCGGTGTCTACAGCGCGCTCCGCCGTCTTGGCCGGCAAGCGCGTGCTCGTCGTCGAAGACGACATCGGCGTGGCGATGCTCCTCGAGACGGCCCTCGGGGCACGCGGGGCGAAGGTCGTCGTCGCCCGCACGGCGGCGGAGCTCGAGTTGTTGGCCGCCGAGGAGCACGACGCCGCCCTCGTCGACCTGTCGCCCATCGCGCACGACGTGCAAGGCGCCATCGACATGCTCCGGCGCGGCTCGCCTCGCGTGGCGATCGTCTTCATCAGCGGCAGTTCGGTGCGCTTGCCCGACGTGCTCGAAGACGAGCGCATTCGCTGGGTCAGAAAGCCCTTCGAGGTCAAAGAGATCGTCGCCGCGCTCGCCGACGGCGACGCCTGAGGCAAAGGTCCGCTCCGACTCGCTACTTCGCCCAGAGCCCCGCGAGCTCGAGCTCGTGCGCCTCGAACGGCTCGACGCACACCTTCGCTTCGTCACGCCAGGTTCCGAGAAGGAGCCACTGGCCGTGCTCGTGCCGATACGCCTCGAGGGTGCGGGCGATCGGTTCGACGAGCCAGATGTGGCCGACTTTCTCGCGCGCGTAGATGGGCATCTTGCCCGCGCGGTCGGTCGCGGCCGTGACCGGGGAAAGCACCTCGCACACCCAGTCAGGGGCCAGCTCGAACGCGGCAGCGTGAGGCATCTCCGGCATGCGCTCGCGCCGCCAGCCTGCGAGGTCCGGAACGAGCACGTCGCCGTGGAGGTGAAGTTCCGGTTCGTAGAGCAGGATCCATCCGCCCGGCCCGCCGCGGCCGCGATCGAAGGGGTCACCGAGGTCCATGGCGAGGCGCGAAGCTGCACGCGCGTGAGGCGACGCCGGACGCGGCTGGGTGACGAGCTCGCCGTCGATGATCTCGGCGACGCGGTCCGAGCTCGCGGCGAGCAGATCCTCGTAGGTTGCGCGACGCTTTGCCGAATCGCCCACGTCCCTCAACCTACGCCAGCACGCCGCAGCTCACCAGAACCCAGTCCTTCCGGTTGACCCGGGCGACGGCTTCGAGCTGCACCTGGAGCAGATGGCGGTTCGATGGTTCCCCTACACCGGGCGTCGTTAGCCTCTGGGGGAAGAGCGTGTCGCCGTGCGGGGGCAGCCCACGCGCGAGCCTCAGGGGTACGTCACCCGAAGGGAGTGGTGCGCGAGCGAGTCAGAGGGGAGCATCTTCTTCGCAGGCTCGCGCATCTCTCAAGGAGAGAGGTGCGCGAGCGAGTCGGAGAGGCGCAACTTCTTCGCAGGCCCACGTGAGTCTGAGGGAGAGTGGTGCTCGAGCGAGTCCGAGAGGCGCATCTTCTTCGAAGGGACGTGCGTCTTCCGAGCCGTCTTGCACGCCCTTCAAGAGCGCGGGTGTAGCCCGCGGGCTTACGGCATGGGAACTGAGCGGCCGGTTCCGGCCATCGACGCGTGCGGCCGCACCCCTCTAAGAGCGCGGGGTCGGTCATCGCGACGTCGGCAGAGGGCTCTGCGACGAAGAAGGAAAGCCGTCGCCGCGCGAACGCGTCTAGAACGTCTTCTCGGCGTTGATGTCGATGACGCCGATCCACTGCGTGTATTGGCCGTTGCCGCTCTGCGTCGTCGAGGGCTGGGAATAGTTTGCGAGCTGGCTCGTCGTGACGTTGCGGTTCTGGAACTGGATCTGCGTGTACGAGGCCGCGAAATAGAACTGCTTGGCGATGAGGAACCGGCCGCCGAGCGACCCCAAGAGGTTGTTCGCGTCCATGGCTCCCGGTTCGACCGTCGCGTCGGGCGTCGCCCCCGTCTCGTAGCCGACCCCCGCGAAGATCTCGATCTCCGGCTTGACCCAGACGCTCGCGCCGAGGCGAGCGCCGTACGTGTTCTTCCAGTCGCGGGGAATGTTGGTGACGACGGAGGATTTGGGCGTTGCGTCGGCGCCGAGCGGGTACTTCGACCCGCCGCCCGGACCGTAGACCTCGCAAGCCGGGCCGTAGCTCGACTGGTTGATGCACTGGTTGGTCATGACGCTCCAGCGCGTGAAGTCGCCGAACGCGCGAAGCTCGAACGAGTCGCCGAACTTTGCGCGGATGCCGCCGCGGGCGATGTCGGGGAGCGACTCGTGGAAGTCGACGACGTACGGTCGGCTGCCGGTCGGCTGGTAGTAACCGAGGGGGCCCTGGTTGTAGTTGAGCGTCCCCTTGAGCGTCTGGGGACCAAGGCCTGGTTGCGCCTGGTACGACCCCGCGAGCCAGAGATGGTCCGGCACCACTTCGAGCATGATTCCGCCGGCGAAGCTCCCGTTGTTGCCTTCGACGTTGAGCGCCGCCGTGTTCTCGACGGTGGAGTCGATCTGGCCGTTCAAGGTGTGCGACTGCGTGTCCTTGATTTGCGAGTTGATGAAGTTGCCGGCAGCCCCGATGCTGAGCGGTCCGAAGCGCAGCGCGGCGCCGACCGTGGCGTAGAGGAACGTGAGGGAAGCCGTAGTGATGTGCCACCGCTGCACGCCGGCGGCCGCCAGGGGGCAAACGGGTTGGTTTGCGTCTGCGCAGCCGCCATAGTTCGGGTTGGCCACCGTTTGGCCCCCTGAGCTGATCGTCGCGTTGGGGTACGAGGTGGGGACGCTCGTGTTCTTCGAGAAGTTGACCCGTCCCCCGAACGGGACGAAGAGGCCTGCGCCGACGACGAGGTGGTCGCCGAGCGGGATCGTCATGCCGAGGGCGGGCCCGGCAAAGACGTTGAACAGCGCCGCCTTGCCCGTGTTGCCGTATTGGCTGTTGGGTTGCTCGTTCGACGTGACGGCGGGCGCCACGGTCGTCCACGTCGCGCTCCGCAGCGCGATCTCGCCGTCGAGGTACAGGTGGAAATTGCCGTCGCTGAACCCCATGCCGGCGGGGTTGTAATAAAGAGACGTCGGGTTCGTCGCGACGACGCTGCCCTGCTCTCCGCCGAAGTGGGCGCTTGCGAAACCCGCAGCACCGGCATCGCGGGATGTGCTCCACGCCGCGAGGAACACAGCGGCCGATCCGACGATTCGTCTCACGCTTGTCATCGAGGTCTCCGGTCAGCCGCGAAGATACGATCTTTCGTCGAAGGCGGGCCGAGCTATCGGACGTCGCTCGGCCTCGCCCTCGTCGGGCCGCGATTCAGTTGGTGATGGCCCGCACGTCGGCGCAGGTCGCGCCGGGCGCCATTTGCTGGATCGTCACCGTCCCCGTGATGGGCGAGGATGTGGAGGCGACGCTCGTCGCGTTCGGCCCATAGATGGTTCGGTTCTGGTCGAGGAACGAAACCTGCGCGCTGGTGCACGGGGCTGCCGGCATCTGCGATCCGCCGACGGGCGTGTACGCCGTGGCGTGGCAGCCGACGACGTGGTTGTCGAAAAGGCTGATCGTCGCGCTGCCCGAACCCTGGGTGCAGCTCGACATCCGCATCCCGCTGAGGGCGATCTGGTTGCGGGTGACGATGTACACCTGATCCGCGAGCGGAGGGATCCCGAACAAGGTGACCGACGTTGGGGGGTACGAAAACATGCTGTTGTTGAGCGGGTTCGCCGTGATGCCGGGGAAACCGTCTCCGTCGTCGTCGGTGATTTCGCTCCCCGAGTAAGCCCCATCCGGCCCGGTGCACGTGCCTCCGGTGCACAGCGTGCCCGAACTCGGGACGGTCGCCGGATAGCAGTTGCTCGCGCAGTAGGGCGGCCACGTAGCCGTCGCCGAACCAGCGGTGGCGTTGAGCCCGAGGACGCCGAGCGACGGGTTCGTCGTGAGGGTGTCGCCCGGGTTCCAGCCTGTCTGGGTGCCCGTGAGGCTGAACGTCCGCATGATCTTCGTGTCCCACTCGGCGTCATTGAACGCGATCTGCACGTTGGTGGGACACGTCATGCCGGGAGCGCAAACGGCCGCGGCCCCGGTGCCGTTCAGAGCCAGCACCGGCAGGGTCGTTCCGCATGTGCGCGCCGTGCCGGTGAACATCGTGTTGCCGCTCTGGTTGGACATCAACCAGATGTCGACGTTGCCCGTGCCCTGATTGCTTGCCGTGGAGGCCGGCCAGGTGACCGGGAACGTGATGTGGACGCCGAGGGTGATGCTGCACTGCACGGGGCAGTCGCCGCCCGTCGGCGAGATGGTGACGAAGTCGTTGGTTCCGACGCTCCCTCCGGCGTCCGAGCAGCCGGTCGTGGAGATCGTCCCGCCGCTGCTGCTGCTCGAAGTGCTCGCCCCGCCGCTGCTGGAGCTGCTGCTCACCCCGCCGCTGGAGCTGCTGCTCGTGGCGCCGCCGCTGGAGCTCCCGCTTTCGCCGCCGTCGTCCCCGGGAGGGGTCACCGTCCCGCCGCCACCGCCGCTGCTACTGCTGCATGCCGCCGCGGCGGCCAGCCCCGCGAGCGTGACGATCGAAAACAACCCCGCCTGCGAACTCAAGACACGTTTCATGATGCGGTTCTCCGATGCAAAAGACTCGAGTCCCAGGGACCTCCCCGGGGCTCCCCAAGCCACAAACGCCCGAAGGTTGGTACCCTGATTTATTCAGGTGAGCAATGGCGTCTCGAGGGACACGGACGCGATGACGCGCTGCGCTGGAGGCGCACAACACGCTTCTTCGCCCCTCTTTGCGGCGCTTCGCGCGACAGGCGGCGATCGTCCATTCCACGTCTCCGGGGCTCGCGTCGGTCTCGCCTCGCACGCGCGCTCCGTCCCCGTCGATCCAAGTCGCGCCGTTCGTGCGAGAGGTGCTAGGCCCGGGCGCGTCCGGTTACTCCCCCGACAGCCTATTCCGTGGCAGGCTTTGAGCCTTCCTTCCCGGCCGTCCTTTCGAACCATGCGAACGCCGAAACACCGACTCGCCCGCGCACGTTTGCCTCTCGTTGCGGGCGCGCTGATCCTCGCCCCGGGGGCATTCGCCTGTTCGTCGTCGACCAGCGCGGCGCCGGGAGAGTCCGATCTCACCGTGCACGACGCCAGCGTCGAGGACGCTCCGACGATCATCCCGCTCGACGCGATCGCCCCGGACTCCAGCGCGCTTCCCGCGGACGGCACGTTCTGCTCGTTACCGGGCTCGATCGTGTCGACGCCGCTCGGCGAGGTCATCATGCCGGACGGGGACGGCTCGGCGTCGGGCGCGGCGCCCCCTGACTTGTCGTGGCTCAGCCTGCCGGTCGGCTTCTGCGCGCACTACTTCGCGAACGTCCCTCACAACCGGCAGCTTCGGTTCGCGCCCGACGGGGATCTCTTCGGCGCGTCGCCGAGCGACGGCACCGCGGGCGGGTCGGCCGATGTCCCCAACAGCGGCGGGATCCTCGTCTTGCCGGATGATAACCACGACGGCGTCGCCGACTCGACGAACATGTTCGTCGGGGTGGCGGCCGTGCAGGGCATGGTCTTCGCGGCCGGCAACCTTTACTTCCAGAACGACACGAACATCCAGATGATCCCGTTCTCGCCCGGCGAGCGCGCGCTCCCCGCCGAGGTCGCGGACGCGGGCCTCTTGCCGCTGTTCTTCCCCTTGGGCGCCGGCCAGGTGATGCAGGCCTCCGGTCACTGGCCGAAGAACCTCGACGTCGCCCAGGACGGCACGTTCTACGTCACGAACGGCAGCGACCAGAACCAGGCCTGCGAGTCGACCGACCCGGTCTTCGGCTCGATCTTCAAGGCGAGCAGCCTGACGGAGGGGGCCTCGACGAGCGAGGTCGCCAAGGGCTTCCGCAACCCGATCGCGATGCGCTGCGAGACTAACCACGACGTGTGCCTGGCCGTGGAGCTCTCGCTCGACGGGTCGGGCGACGAGGGCGGACGCGAGAAGATCGTGCCCGTCCGGCAGGGCGACGACTGGGGCTTCCCGTGCTGCGCGACGCAGTACACGCCGTTCTCGGGCGCCGAGTACCAGGACACGGGCGTCGTCGTGACCCCGTCGGATTGCGCGGGCGTCAGCGCCGAGAACGTGTCGTTCGAGATCGGCCACACGCCCTTCGGCATCGACTACGAGACGGGGCGCTGGCCCAAGCCTTGGACGAGCCGCGCCTTCGTGACGCTGCACGGCGACGTGGGCACCTGGATCGGGTCCCGCATCGTCGCCATCGCGCTCGACCCGGATACCGGCTTGCCGCTCCCGGCCTCCGAGCTCGACGCCGCCGCGACGGGCGACAACATGCTCTCGTTCGCCACGGGCTGGGACGACGGCATGCAAGACCACGGTCGGCCGGCGCCGATCGCGTTCTCCACGGACGGCCGCATGTTCATCGGCAACGACTGGGACGGCGAGGTCTTCTGGGTCGCGCCGATCAACCTGCCGGCGACTTGGCCGGCGAACTGAAGGGCTGGGGTGGCTCGCCGCTTGACGGCCTCGAACCCCGCGACTACACGGACGCTTCCGTTCGCGAAGGTGGCGGAATTGGCAGACGCACTAGCTTGAGGTGCTAGCGCCGTAATTGGCATAGGGGTTCAAGTCCCCTCCTTCGCACCCTAGCGGAATCATTGCCGAATCAGGCGGCGCTTCCGCTGGGTTTTCGGGCCCCGCAGCAGCCGTTGTGGCCGCCCGGGTCTCCGGAATGGGCCGTGTCTCGGGGACGGGGTCGCGAGGTCGGGGGCGGGCACCGGCGCACTGGGGTGCAACGCACCCCGATGAGCGAGTGTCAGGGAGATTTGATACGCCGCGTCCCTACCGAATGCGCCGCCTTCGTCTACGCTCCGACCATGCCTGGCGCTGCGGTAGTACCATTTGACGTAGGAGAGTCCCCTGCGACCGTGCTGACGGTGACGGGGACGGACGGAGTCCAGTACGAGGTGAAGATCGCCACGCTCGTCATGGGCGCAATCGATACGGGCATGAAAAATCCACTCGATGGGATGCCAATCTTCAACCTTCAGACGCAAGTGCTCGTCCAGGTGAAAAGGAAGACCGATGGCTGAGACGATCTTCTCCCAAGCCCAGAACCGACCGCTCCTGGGCAGCTATCAGCGCACGCCCTTCACGGTGACCGCGCTCGGCGTCGGGCTCGTCGTGACTCTCCAGACGCCATCGGCGACCATCGTCGATGAAGAGGGTTTCGAGAGCCTCGCGGACACCTCCCCGGTTGGCTCTCTAAGCCCGTCCAGTGCCTTGCAAGCGAGGTTTCAGGCACTCGTTACGCAGTGGAAGAACAACACGCTCCGAGTCTCCTCGGATCTCGGGGAAGCCCTGATGGATTGGCCTTATCAGCAGATCATCGGGCTTGGCCCTCGGGCAATCCCGCTGATCCTCGACGAACTCCGACGAGAACCCAACCACTGGGGATGGGCGCTGCAATCGATCACGGGCGAGAACCCTGTACCCGAAGAGGCGGCGGGTGACCTACGCGCGATCGCGCAGGCGTGGCTGCAGTGGGGTCGGGACCAGCACCTCATCGGATGACGCTGCGGGCCGGCTTGTTGGCCATATTTCCTGGACTCGTGCCGACCGAGTGCGAGCAGACGAGCTCCCGGGACGTAAGCTACAACTGCATCGGGTTCGCCGCGGAACCGGAGCGGTTGCGCTGGTGGCAGCCCATCTGGATACCGAGCACATTGGCCGACTGAGGTGCCGCGCGTCGCATCCGTCGCAGCCTACGAGCAAGCCTTCGCTACGCGCGGATACGCTCGTTGTGCCTCGGAACTGCTCGAGGTCGGCGTGGAGAAGATCGCATTGTTCGTGAACGGGCACGGTGTGCCGACCCACGCCGCTCGCCAGCTTCCCGACGGCTCGTGGACGAGCAAGTTGGGGTTCGAGGAGGACATCCGGCACGACCTTCGGCAACTCGAAGGCGCTGCATATGGGACGGTCACCTTGTTCATGGCGCGTGCCCGCATTGCCCCTCTTTGAGCTCTGCGCATCGCGCCTGGGCCGGCGGGAGGCAGCGTCAATCGACTGTGCCGTCCATCGACGCGCCGTCCGCTGCTCGCGCGGCATCCACGCCGCCCGCTGCGTCCACGGAGCCTGCCGCGTCGATGACGCCCGCCTCGGCGCTCTCGGCGTCCTCCTCGCCGACCGCCGCGTCGGCCGCCGGCAAGCAACAGACGAGGACGACGTTGCCGCAAAGCTCCGGGTTCTGCTGCGAGAGTGGACACCCCGGCGCGAGGGTGGGCTGGCAGGTGCCGCCGATCGAGGTGCAGGCGATGGGGTTGCCGCCCTCGTCGGCCCCGTCGCCGGAGTCCGCCTCGGTCGAAGACGTGCGCGAGGTGCACGCGCCGAGCGTGACGATCGCCGCAAGCCAGAGCGAGGGCCGAACGAGAGGGCACATGGGGAAAGTGTACAGGGGTTTTCAACCGCTTCGCGCGCCGAGCGGCCCGGCGCCGGAGGTGCGCTATCTTGAGAGGCGACCATGCGCCCGCGTCGCCAGGCCCTGTCCGCGATCGGCCCAGCCTGCGGCCTGATGGCCGTCGCGCTGCTGGCTTGTCAGAGTGGCTTCGGCTCGAACAGCTACGCGGTCGCGGGGGCGTTCGCCGCCGCCGCGGCCGCGGCGCAGGTCTACCAGACGGCGGCCTCTCGCGCGCCGCCGGCCGGGAGCAACTCGTGCGCCCTGGCCACTTGCCAAGGCTGCTGCGATGCCATGGGCCATTGCTGGAGCGGCGGCGGCGACAGCACGTGCGGAGCGGGAGGCGGCGCTTGCGAGGATTGCACCCAGCAGAGCGGCGTCTGCGCTTCCGGCGCCTGCTACGCCCGCGGCGAAGACAACGCGCCCGCCGGCGCCACGGTGTACTGGGGCCCGGCCGCGTGCAACGCCGACGCGTGTCCCGTGTGTCCCCTCGGCGCCCGCTGCTGCTCGCCCAACGGCGGCTGCGCATGCACCATCGGCAACTTGTGTCCGTGAACGCGCGGCCATAACNNTCCTCGCCCCGCCCGCGAACTCGCTCGGGCTCGCGCGGTTCTGGCCGTGCGTTCTCTCCGCGAAACCGGTTCGAGGGGTGGCCGATGGGGCGGTCGTGCGGATCGATCCCCCGGGGTGGGTTGTCACGGCTTGTCCGCTGGTGGCTTCGGTCGCCCTCGCCGGCGCGGCTCTCGTCTGCGCGCGAGGGCGTTCGCGTGCGCTGGAGGATGGCGCAGGTGATCGCGGTCCTGTCCTTCGCGCTCCCCACATCGCGCAGGGCATCGTGCTCGATGGCGACACCGACGACGGCGCATGGACCGGCAGTCCGCAGCCGGCACGAACGGGCCTCTTCGCGGATCCCCTCGGCGGTGCCGCGACACCGGCGTCCGAGGCGCGCCTGCTCTGGGGCGATGGCGTTCTCTATGTACTTCTATACGCAGCCGACGAAGACATTCGCTCGGAGGGCGACTTCTTCCGCCTCACGTTCGCGCGGGACCGGGGCGGCGCTCGGCCCTTCGTGTTCGACGTATCGCCGCGCGGAAGCCCCCCGGACGGCATCCACGTGGCGCGCGAGATCGACGGCACCGTCGACGACGCGGGCGATCGCGACGAGGAGTGGGTCGTCGAGATGGCCATCGACCTCGCGGCCCTGGGCCTCGAGGCCGTCCGAGGTCGGCGCTTCGGATTCGCCATCCGCCGCTGCGACGCGGGGGGCAGCGACGGCGGATCGCCCGCGTGCGCCTCGTGGGGCGACGGCGAGCAGCGGGGTCACGTCGTGCTGGAGTGACGCCGGGGGCCGCGACGCTACAGCGGCAGGGTCTCGGAGTAGATGCGCTGCACGGCGCGGACGGCGTCACCGACTCCGGTGACGCGGTCGCCGATGGCGGCGAAGTAAAGTGTGCCCTCGGGGGTCGCGACGGGTCGCGCCGTCACGTCGGCGCCGCGGGTCGCGCGGTCCACGTCGTCCGCGGAGGCCGTCCCGCACGCGACGTCGCGCGCGGTGCGCACGAGGCCCACGACGTCCTTGGGCACCCCCATGCCGGCCATGATGCGGCCATCGTCGTCGACGAGCACGAGGGCCTGGACGCGGCTGCGATCCGCGACCGTCTCGACCAGGAACTGCAGGGCCTCCACGCGCGCGGCGCTGCGCTTGTTGCGACGTTCGTACATGTCGCACATCGTCGACCAACTCGGCCCCGGTGGCCCACTTTTGCGAACAGAGAGCCGCGACCGGCCCTAATCCACCAGCGAGCCCTTGGTCGACGGGACGCCCGAGACGCGCGGTTCGATCCGGACCGCTTCGCGGAGCGCGCGGGCCAGGGCCTTGAAGCTAATCTCGACGATGTGGTGCAGGATCTCGCCCCGGTGCAAGACCACGTGCAGATTGCACTGCGCCCCGCGCGCGAACGCCTCGAAGAACACCGGCGCGAGCTCGACGTCCCAGGTGCCGATCTTCGCTCCCGCGGGCAGGGGCACCTCCCAGACGAAGTGGGCACGCCCCGATAGGTCGAGCGCGCACGTCGACCGCGCCTCGTCCATCGGCAGGGTCGCGGACCCGTAACGAAGGATGCCGGCCTTGTCGCCGAGCGCCTTGTTCACGCACTGACCGATGACGAGGCCCAGGTCTTCCGTCGTGTGGTGGCCGTCGATCTCCACGTCGCCCACGGCGCGCACCGTGAGATCGATGAGGCCGTGGCGAGCGATCTGCTCGACCATGTGCGACAGAAACGGGAGCGGCGTCTCGATGGATGCGCGGCCCGTCCCGTCGAGGTTCAGGCTCACCTCGATGCTGGTCTCTTTCGTCTTGCGCGACAGGCTCGCTTCGCGACCTGCGGGAACCACCGCCGCCAGGGCCGTCTTTCCGGGATTGTTCGCAGCCATCAGCTTGGAGCTCGAGTATCCCGCGCGGCTACCCTTCGGGCCAACTCCGGCCATGACCAAGGCGCCCCACCCCTGCGCATGCGCTCACCCGAACGTCGACTCAGGTAGGAGCGGAAACCCCGGTTGACGAGACTGCCGCTCGTAGAGTACTTCCGAAACGCCTGAATCGTGTGGCGCTTTTGCGACTGTTTCATGCATTCTATCTCGTCGCGCTCGGTTCGCTCGCGGGTTCACTCGCGACCGGGTGCGAAGACAAGGGTCCGGTAGCTCCCAACATTAGCCCAGAGCGGCGAAGCGAAGCCGAGTACGACGTCGCCCGTGACTACTTCTTCAAGGCTCAACCGCGACAGGCTCTCGAACACATCCACAACGCCGTTCGCTTCAACCCCGACAACGCCAAGGCGCTGTACTTCGCTTCCGCGATTCACCTTTTCTTTTGCTCCGGCAAGCTCGAGCTGCTCGATCCCGATTGTCGCCTCGGCGACGCCGAAGATTACGTTCGCCGGGCACTGAAGTCGGACCCGAACTTTCGCGAGGCCAAGAACACGCTCGGACAAGTCCTCATCCTGGAAAAGAGGTACGCGGAGGCGATCGCGCTTCTCGCGCCGCTCACCAAAGACCCTTCGTTCGAGTCGAGTTATCTCGCGTGGGGCAACCTCGGGTGGGCGCAGACTCTTTCCGGGGAGATCGACCAAGGAATCGAATCGTTGAAAAACTCGATCACTGAACCCCGTTTCTGCGTCGGGCACTTCCGCCTGGGCGTGGCCTACCAAACGAAGGGCGACCTCGCCGCCGCCGAGCAGTCGTTCACCAACGCGCTCTCGGTCGACGCGCCGGAGTGCAGGGGCCTGCAGGACGCCTGGGCCGCCCGGGCCGCCGTTCGCGGGAAGATGGGCAAGGCCGCCGACGCGCGCGCCGACCTCGAACGGTGCCGCGACCTCGCCCCGGACACGGTCGCGGGCAAGGGCTGCGTCGAGGCCCTCGCGAGGCTCCAATGACCTTCGACTCCAACGAGACCCTCGGCCCCGCGCTTCGCCGGCTGCGCGAGCGCCGCGGCATGAGCGTGGCGGAGCTCGCGCGCGTCACGCGAATCCCCGCGACGTCGCTCCAGGCCATCGAGGCCGATCGATTCGACGAGCTGCCCGGGGAGGTCTTCGTTCGCGGGTTCCTGCGCGCCTACGCCCAGGCCGTCGACGTCCTGCCCGACGAAGTGCTGGCGCGCTACACGTCGAGCCGGCGCGAAGTCTATGTGACGCCTCTGCCGATGCAGACGCCGTTGCAGGCGGCGCGCGAGCAAGGCGGCCGGCGCTTCGGCGTCGCGATCGCGTTCGTGCTGCTGCTGATCCTGCTCTCGCTCGCGGTCTCGATCGTCCTCAAGCCGCGCGGCCACGACATGCCGGCGGAGCTGTCGTCCCGGGCTGCCCCCCGCGCTACGCTCCTCGCCTGAGGAGGGTCCGCGCCGTCGCGGGCCCGGTGTCCCGTGGGCCTAATCGAGAGCGAAGCGCTCGTCGTGCGCACCGTCGACGTGGGCGAGAGCGACGTCATCGCCACGCTGGTGACCGAGCAGATCGGCAAGATCGGCGCGGTCGTTCGGGGAGGGCGCAAGGGATCCCGGCGGGTCGGTGGCGCGCTCGAACCGGTGCACACGATCGGGGTGATGCTCGACGACAAGGGTACCGACGTCGCCACGCTCAAAGAGGCGCGTATCGTGCGCTTGCGGCCCAACGTCGTGTCGGACCTGGGCGCGCTCGAGGCAGCGGGCATCGCGCTGCGCTGGGCGCGGCACCTCTTTCCCGCACGCCACCGCGAGCCCCAGGGCTGGGAGGTGCTGACGGTGCTGCTCGACGTGCTCGACGTGCCCCCGCCGGTCGCTGCGGGCGCGCTTTGGTCGCGCAAGCACTTGGCGCGGGCCGGCTTCGCGATGCTCGCTGCGGTGGGCTACGGCATGGACCTCGACCGGTGCGTCGTGTGTTCGCGCCCGTGCCCCGAGAGCAAGCCCGCGTACATCGATCCAGGGCGCGGCGGCCTGGTGTGCCGCTCATGCGGCGGGGCTCGGCAGGTGATGCCGGCGGCGCTGCGCGGCGCGGCGCGCTCGCTTGCTGCGGGTCGCGTCGAGGACGTGACGGACTCGCAGGCCGAGTCGCTGCTCGCCATCGTGGACCGCGCGATGGCGGCGCACGCGGGGTTCGAGCGATGATGGCGGCACCGACACCATGACCCGTGACCCTCGCCTGAAGGCCGTCGCCATCCGCTCGCCGCGCGGCGCCCGAACGACCGAGATCGACTGGGCCGACGGCCACAAGAGCCTCTACCCGCACACGGTCTTGCGCGGCTACTGCCCGTGCGCGGGCTGCCAGGGACACACGGGGGAGATTGCCTTCCACGAGCCGGCAGGCGACGCGCAGCTCGAGCTCGACGACATCGAGCCGGTGGGCGGGTACGCGCTGGGGCTCAAGTGGTTCGACGGCCACGCGAGCGGCATCTACTCGTTTCGCTACTTGCGCGAACTCTGCCAGTGCGCCGCATGCGCGTCGCCGGACCGCGGGAACAGGCCGCGGGCGTAAAGCGATGGCATCGGAAGCCGAGCCGGCCGCCGACATCGCGCACGAGGGCCGCCGCGAGCGAGGGCAGCTGCTCGGTCGAGCGGGGATCGTGGGCGCAGGGACGCTCGCGTCGCGCGTGCTCGGGCTCGGTCGCGATGTGGCGCTGGCGGCGATCTTCGATCGCAACGCGACCGACGCGTGGTGGGTGGCGTTCACGATCCCCAACGCCCTCCGGCAGCTCCTCGGCGAGGGCGCCGTGACGAGCGCCGTCGTGCCCGTGCTCTCCGAGAAGCTCGCGCGCGAGGGCGACGAGGGGGCTCAGCGCCTCTTCGCGCGTCTGCGGGGTGTGTCGCTGCTGGCGCTCGCCGTCGCGACGGCGCTGGGCATGGTCTTCGCGGGCCCGTTGACGGAGCTCTTTGCCGGCGGATACCGCGCCCGGCCCGGGGAGCTCGAACGCACGGTGCTCCTGACCCGAGCCGTCTTTCCGTACATCTTCTTCATGGGCACCGCGGCGCTGGGAATGGCCGCCCTCAACGCCAAACGGCGGTTCGCGGTCGCGGCGTTCGCGCCCGGCTTGCTCAACGTCGCCATGCTGGCTGCCGCGTTCGCCCTGCCGGCGGTCCTTGCGGCGCGCGGCCACGACCCGGTCCTCGCTCTGGCGATCGGCGCGCTGGTCGGGGGGGCATTGCAGGTCGCGGCGCAGTTGCCCGCGCTCCGCGCCATCGGGTTCGCGCAGCGGCCGGCCCTCGTGTTCGACGCGGACGTGCGCAAAGTGCTCGCCCGCATCGCGCCGCTGACGCTCGGCATTGGCGTCTATTACGTCGACCTCGTCTTGTCGCGCAGGCTCCTCTCGGGCCTCGGTCCCGGCGCCCAGAGCTACTTCTCGTGGGCGATGCGCCTCTGCGACTTCCCGCAGGGCATTTTCGTCATGGCGCTGTCGACCGCGGCGCTGCCCTCGCTGTCGACGCTGGCCGCCAAGGGCGCGAAGGGCGAGTTCGCGAAGACCTGGGCGCACGGCATGAACCTCGCGATGCTCGTGGCCATCCCGGCGAGCGTCGGGCTCCTCGCGCTCTCCGAGCCCATCGTGGTCACTGTGTTCCAGCGGGGGGCGTTCGACGCGGTCGCCGCGCACGAGACAGCGCGTGCTCTGTTCTGGCAGGGCGGCGCGATCTGCACGGTGGCCGCCGTGCGCCAGACGGTGCCCGCCCTCTACGCCCTCGGCGACACCAAGACCCCCGTCGTCATCAGCGCCATCGACCTGACGGCGTTCATCGCGCTCGCGCTCGGCCTGCGGGGCCCCATGGGGCACGCGGGGATCAGCGTCGCCGTGGCAGGGTCGAGCGCCGTGCAGATGGTGCTGTTGCTCGCGGCGCTCAAGGTGAGAATGGCCGCGACGCCCCTAGGAGAGGTCGCCAAGTCGTGCGCCCGGACCTACGCCGTGTCGATCGTGGCGGGGGCGGGGGCGTGGCNNATGCGCCCGGGAACAGCTTCGGCCGGGCCGCGCCGGGGCTCGCGGGTCTGGGGGCGTTCGCGGTCCTCTTCTTGGCGGTCATGGGAATCCTTCGTCCGCCCGAGTTCGTCGAGATCTCGGGGGCGCTCGGCCGGCGGTTCGGCCGGCGACGGGCTACGAAGGACGGGCCATCATGAAGGAGCACGCCGAGGCAAGCCCGTACCGCGTCGTCGACGCGCGCTTCGTCGCGGGCGCCGTCGAGACGGAAGGGTTGCTGGCGCCGACGCTGGTCGAGGTGGCCTTCGCCGGTCGATCGAACGTGGGCAAATCCAGCTTGCTCAACTCGTTGATGCAGCGCCACGGCCTCGCCCGCACGAGCCGGACGCCTGGTTGCACGCGCCAGCTGAACGTCTTCGAGGTGCGCTGCGCCGACGGGCTCGCGACGCACTTCGTCGACCTGCCGGGCTACGGCTGGGCGCAGCGATCGAAAGCCGAGCGCGGGCAGTGGCAGGGCATGATCGAGGGGTACCTGCGCCGCCGGGCCAGCCTGCGGGCGGTGGCCGTGCTGTTCGACGTGCGCCGTGGCCTCGAAGACGAGGAGCAGCAGTTGCTCGAGTTCCTGCGAGGGCGGCGGGAGGTGAGCGAGCCAAAGCCGCTCGAAGTGATCCTCGTCGCGACGAAGACCGACAAGCTCGGGTCCTCCGAGCGGACGCTGGCGCTAAAGGGCATCGCAAAAGACGCGGGCGCGCCGGTCGTGGGCTTCAGCGCCGTGACTGGCGAAGGGTGGGAGGCGCTGTGGAAGCGGATACGCGGCGCGGTGCTCTGACGTGCGCGTGCCTTGCTCGGGAGGGAAAGGTGCGGTATCTCGGAGCTTCCCGTCGAGAGCCGGGCGCATAACTCAGCGGTANNGAAGTCACAGGTTCAAATCCTGTTGCGCCCACTACGTTAAGGTAAGGCTTTCACCGGCTTAAGAAGCTACCCCCGGCGGTTGCCGTCAGGTTGCCGCAAGAAAGTCTCGGATCGAGCGCGCGGATCAAGTCCGACTCGTCGTTCGGAGCGAGGTGCGCGTACCGCATCGTCATGTGGATCGTCGAGTGACCGAGCCACGCTTGGACCTGGGGAAGGGGAACGCCCGCGGTCACGAGTTGGGAAGCGAAAGCTGTGACGGCAGTCGTGGGGCGCGACCTCGCGAGATCACGGCACCACGACGTCGTACGAGCCGCCCGAAAACGTGTGGCTCGATCCGGCGTCGCCCACTCCGGACAGGAGTACCGCTGAGAATGTGCCCTGCAGTACCGAGCCCGCGTCCATGGACGAGCTGGTCTCGTCGATCGTGCAACTGGAGCCAGGGGCGTTCTCGGAGGTGAACGTCGTGTCGGCCCCTGCATCGGACGACGCGTAGTGGCGGTAGTTCATGCTCGGGTAGACGCCGCCCGAGCAGTTCAGTGTGCCCGGGTTTATGTACGTCAAGAGGCTGAGCGTCCAGTGGGGCCCGCTCGCGACATCGTCCGCGGAGATGAGCCACCACGTCTGCAGCGGCGTCACCGTGATGTTGTAGGCGAAAGTCGCGGGGACGCCGTCGAGCATCGCTTCGATCCCGAGCGTGGTGCTCGCGTCATCGCCCGATGCGCCCGAGTCCGTGACGCCGCCGTCGGTCGATGAGCCGGAGGACCCGCTGGATCCGCCGCTCGATGAGCTGGAGGATCCGCTGGATCCGCCGCTCGATGAGCTGCTGGAGGATCCGCTCGACGAGCTGCTCGACCCACTGCTCGAAGGCCCCGTACCGCTGCTAGACCCGCTCGAGGCCGCGCCGGAGGAGCCGCTGGCCGAGCCCGACGAGGAACCGCTGGACGAGCCGCCGGAGGACCCACTCGACCCCGGCCCGCCGGAGCTGCCGCTGGAGGATCCCGAGGAGCTGACCGACGCATCCATCCCCTTCTTGCTCTCGCCGCAGAACCCGTGGCTGAAGTGGGTGACCTGGGCGCTGGCCGTGTTCCCCGTCGTGGTCGTCGCGAGTTCGTCGTATCCGCCCTGCGCGTGCGACCAGAAGACGGCCGGGGTGAGCCCGCCGGAGCAGGTGAAGCTGACTTTGACCGGCTGCGGAAAGGTGATCCCGTCCGGCCCGAAGTCGAAGAGCTGGGAAAGCCCGACGTAGCCCTGCGGTGGGGAGCCCGCGGCGTTCACCGTGATGGTGGTGGAGGAGACCAGCGAGCCCGGGGCAAAAGTCAGCGCGACGCTTGGCGCCGTGACTGTGCCGCCGCTGGTCCCGACCGTCTGGCTGACCGCTCCGGCGTCTCCGGTGGCCCCTGCCCCCTCGGTCGAAGGCGCGTCTCCGCTTCCTCCGGACGAAGAGCACGAGGCCACGGCGAGGCTCGGCAGCAAGAGCAAGAGACCACGGCGAATGGACATGAGGCCCTCCCTCGGCAGCGCGCGCTCGGAGCGGCGCGCACAGACTGCCAACGATCAGAATGTCCTTTCGGGTGGTCACGGATCAACAAAAACAAGGGCGGTGCTGAAAGCCGGTAGTCACGCATGCGTTCCCGTGTGCGTCGCCGTGAGTCTTTGGTGCCCTCCGAGCACCCTCTGGCGACGCCGGCGACGCATGTCTCTATCCGTGAGGCTGGGCGACCTTCCCGAAGGTCGCCCGCGCTCAGCCGAGAAGCTCGGCCCGGTCACTCTCCGAGATTGCGATACCGATGGTGGAAAGAGGATCGAGGATGTCGCGGACGACGACTTCCTTCGCGACAGTTCCGAATCGGGCGGGGCCGAGCCAACCGAGCGCGTGCAGCTCGTCCTCGGGCCAGGGCCGGGGCGTGTCGGCTCGAGCGGCTGGCCCCTTCCAGAAAGGAGCGAGGCCACGGAGCCCCTGCAGCAGTATCGCACCGAGTCTCGCTCGCTCGGCGTCGTCGATCTTGGAGAAAGCCCATTCGAAGTAGCGGCCACCGACGCGGCGGTGGCGCGCCTCGTCGCGCAGGATGCTCTCGTAGATCGCGCGTGGAAGCGGGTGCGTGGTGGCGGCCAGGCTGACGCTCGCGGTTCCGCCGCTGAAGGCTTCGGCGATGCAGGCCACCCGGAGAACGAGATCGTTGGCGCGTTGCAGGGCAGTCGCCCCGCGTCCCTTCGTCGTGAAGCGATCGAAATCGATGGTCCGCGGCGCCGCACCACCGAGCTCCATGGCCATGCGGCTGGCGAGTTCGACGTGGGAGCATTCGTCGGCGAGAAAGTCACTCGTCATGCCGAGCAGGTCGAGCGGCGCTTTGACGTCGACGAGCGCCCGGAGCACCTCGGAAAACGAGGCCACGGCGCGGTATTCGTTCATGGCGACCTCCGTCCACGAGCCGCGCGCGAACTCGACGGCCGCCGGAGCGTAACGGCTCGGGTCGAGGGTGCCCCACGGCAGATCGTCGGTGCCGGGACGCGCCGCGCGAAAGTGGTGCTCGGGCGCGCCGCCCATCCACTCGAGCTCGAAGGGGACCTTCACGTCGACCTCGAACCGATCACCCGGAGTCGCCCGGATGCGCCACGAGGCCGTTGAACATCACGTCGTCGTCGCTCGCGTCGGTTGGCGAGACGACGAGCCCCGTGACCACGGGGCAGCCCTGGATGCCGCTCGCGTCGGGAGGGCAGGCGACGCTACCTGTGATGCCGTGGTCCGTAGCGTCGTCGCTCGCATCGGGGAAGATGCCCGGGCATCCCACGACGTCGCTCCCGTCCGGGGGGCATGCGACGCTGCCCGGTGGATTCGCGACGCTACCCTCCCCGATGAACGGCGCCGAGTCGCCGCCGCCGTCGTTTGACGCGTCGCCGTTCGGAACGCTGCCCATGACGTCCGGAGAGGAGTTGGAGCCGCACGCAGCCACGCTTAGGAGCGTCCCGGCACCGGCGGCACCGACGATCCGGAGAAGCAGGCGAGGCGCCGTCGGGGACTGTTTACGGTAGATCATCGCCGAGAAGCCTCAGCAAGCACTGTGCCTGAGACCTCCGACCGCGATCTCGCGGGGACATCGGGGCCTTGGGGTGCGCCACTCTGGGCCAGCGTGATCGAAGCGCCAGCTTCGTCGGACCCCTCCCGGTACTCTCGTCCAAACGTGAAAACGGGCTGGGGCCGGCATCGCACGCGGCAGGGCGGGAGGTTGCGCTTCAGGGCCGAAAAGCGGCAGGGTCGCCTCGTTTGCGCACCCAATGGATATAGCCCACAGCCCATCGGGTCGGAGACTCTCTGCGATAGCGGAACGTCGACGGACGTCAGTGCGAATCACGCCACGAACCCTCTCGGTCCTCTCGGCTTCGGCATCGGAGGGCGCGGGGGCTCGCGTGGATTTCGCGGAGGCGCCGAGCGCCCGGCGGCTTGACGTAAGTAACCTACAAAGCTAGATATATGGGTGTGAACAAGATCGAGCGCCACGCCGAACAGCTCGCCGCGCTCGGTCACGTCGCGCGCCTCTCGCTCCTTCGCGCGGTTGTCCAGGCCGGGGCCGAGGGCGTCTCGACGACCGAGCTGCAAGAACGACTCGACATCCCCTGGACGACCCTGAACCACCACCTTGATCGGCTCGTGGACGCCGGGCTCGTCACGGTCCGGCGCGAGGGAAAGTTCGCCTACCACAGCGCCGACTACCAGGCCCTTCGCGCCGTCACCGACTTCCTCTGGGAAGACTGCTGCAAGCGCGGCAAGGGGTCCGCGAAGGGTTGCTGCTGAACCGAAAGGACAAGCGCATGAACATCGTCAAGCCTCACGTCTCACTCAACGTCGCCAACGTCGATACCTCCGTCGCCTTCTACGAGAAGGTCTTCGGAACGTCGGGCCGCGTGCCGTGCGCCCACCAGCTTGACCCGCGATGCGCCGGTTCAACTCGGAAAGAAGAGCGGATGCTGCTGAGCATCGCGAAGGAAGCCGCCCGGTGAGCCAAGCATCTCTCGCACGGCGCGTTGTCGCGGAAGGCGTTGGTACCGCGCTTCTTCTCGCCGTGGTCGTCGGCTCCGGGATCACGGGTGAGAAGCTCGCGGCTGGAAACGTGGCCATCGCGCTGTTGGCAAACACCCTCGCGACAGGTGCGGGACTTGTCGCGCTCATTCTTGCGTTCGGGCCCGTGAGCGGAGCCCACTTCAACCCCGCCGTCACCGTGGCCGACGCGACGCAGGGCGGGCTCCCCTGGCGGGAAGTACCTGTCTACGTCATCGCGCAAGTGCTTGGGGCCTTTGCCGGGGTTGCCGTCGCCCACGTCATGTTCGTGAAGCCCGTGTTCTTCGCGTCCACGCACGATCGTTCGGGGGCCGCTCAGCTCGTCGGCGAGTTCGTCGCGACCTTCGGTCTGCTCTCAGTCATCTGGGGGTGCGTGCGGAGGCGCCCCGGCGCAGTCCCGTTCGCGGTCGGGGCGTACATCACGGCGGCCTACTGGTTTACGTCATCGACGTCCTTTGCCAACCCGGCCGTGACTCTTGCCCGAGCCGCGAGCGACACGTTCGCCGGCATCCGGCCCGCGGACGTGCCCGGCTTTGTCCTCGCCCAGCTCCTCGGAGCCGCCGCGGCGACGGTGACGTTCCGGTGGCTCGTCCCGTCGCTGCCCTCGGTCGCAGAGCGGGTCGTCGATCGGCCAGGAGGGGCCGAAGAGTTCCCATGAAAACCGCTCTCTTCGCGTGCGTCCACAACGCAGGCCGTTCGCAAATGGCGGCAGCGATCTTCAACAAGCTCGCCGATCCGAGGAAGGCGAGTGCCATCTCCGCGGGGACCCGACCGGCGACGCGTGTCCATCCCGAGGTTGTGGATGCGATGCGCGAACTGGGCGTAGATCTCCGCAACGTCGTCCCGAAGAAGCTTACCGACGAACTGGCTGGCAAGGCGGACATCCTCATCACGATGGGCTGCGGAGAGGAGTGCCCAGTCGTCCCCGGGGTCGCGCGCGATGACTGGCCGCTCGAAGACCCAAAGGGACAGCCCATCGAGCGCGTGCACGTGATCCGCCTCGAGATGGAGCGCCGGGTTCGACGCCTGTTGGCCGAGCGGGGGTGGCTCCTGGTGACGGAGTAGCCGAGAGTCGTCAGCTTTCGGCCTATAGAGGCAGAGCACGGTTCCGGGGCAATCGGTGCCCGTGCGACGGGAGAATCTTCGTTGATACCGGGCGGCGGCTCGACCGGGCGCCCTGAGTCCTAACCGGACGTTCCCTGTCATCGCGCTGGGGCGGCGTCGCTCTGCGGGGCCGGGCAGCCTCACCTGCGCCGGCGACGCAGGACTCATCGCGGCGGTCTGCGAACGACAAGTCAGTGAAGCGGATCCGCGAAGGTCGAGAGACGAGCCGTCCCCGGATCCACGACATAGACGTTGCCGTTCGCGTCCATGACAGCGTTGCGAGCGCCCTCCGCCGTGACGCCCAGCGCGAGGATGACCGGCTCGCCCAGGTCGCTCAGGCGCGCAACCGTCAGCCGGGCCGCCTTCCCTGCCGCGACGACGAGCAGTTTCTCGGTGCTCCCATAGTCGATGTTGTCGACGCCCAACCCCGTGTCGAGTACGCCAAGCAGCGTCCCATCGTGAGCGGCATCGAGCACTCTCACGCCGTCGGTGCATGCGACCATGACGAAGTTGCGAGCCTCGTCGACCGCGATCCCGCGGGGGCCATTGGGGCCGCAGCTGGCGCTCCATGTCGCCTTGACCGCATGCGTCCTGACGTCGATGGCGAGGGTGCGGTCCTTGTCTTCGAGGTTCGTGTAAAAGACGCCGCGCGCCGAATCGATCGCGTATCCTTCTGGGTCGCCCTCCGTTTTGATGACGAGCTTTGGCTTCAGCGCGTCTCGTCGAGAGGCGTCGAGCACAGTGAGCGAATGGTCTCTCGGCGTCGTTACCCAGACCTCCTTTTCGGACGCGACGTAGGCGACACCGTCGGTGGGCACGGGCAGCTTGAGACACGAGCCCAGCTTGAGCGTCTCCTCGTCGACGGCGCAGACTTCGCTCGTCGCGCGGTTGCCCACGTACACGACGCCGTCGCCCACGGCGGCGGCGCTCGGTCCCATCATGCGTCGTCTGCCGCGAGCTTCTCGCTCGGCCGTAGGGAACCCGTCGATGCGTGTGAAAGTCGAGGTCGCGACGTCAAAGGCGTCCGTGCTGCCGGTGTCGCCAACGGGCACATAGACGCGATGGTGCAGGGGGCTGGACGCCAGATAGTCGATCGTCACCGGGCCGCTCGCTCCAGGGAGCGGAATGGCACGTGCGGCGAGCCGGACGGGGGCCTTCGCCGCAGCGGGGGTCCGTTCGCTCCCGCCTGCAGTCGCACTCGTCGAGACGGTCGGCGTGACTTCCTTGCTCGAAGGTGCGGCCGCGGGTGGCGCGGTCGGGGCTTGGGCGCACGCGCAGAGGGCTGGGAGAAGAAGAGCGCGCTGTCGCGACCACATGGTCGGACGATCGCATGTCCCGTTCATCCCGTCACCGCGGGGCGTCGTCGGCCGGCTGCAGCTCGTCCGAAATGGCTGGCATTGGGGATCGCGCCCCGCTACGGGCTCCGTCGGTCCTGTGCGTACCTTCAAGGACGACGCTGATCGCCGTGCCCTCGCGCCACGGCGTCGAATTCTCGCGGCATCGATCGTCCTGGTTGCCGTGACCGGCGCGGCGAATGCTTGGGCGTACCGCCCCTTCGACGGCACGGACGCGGACGTCGCGGGTCTGGGCGACTTCGAAGTCGAGCTCGGCCCCGTGCACTGGTATTCGCAGAACGGATCGCACTACGCCATCGCACCGGCCACCGTGTTGAATCTCGGCTACCTGCCCGGCTGCGAGCTGGTCGTCGATTTTGAGAACTTCGTAGGGATCGACACTCCTCTCGGCCAGCCGCGCGATCAGCTCCTCGACACGGACGTGCTGACGAAGGTCGTGCTCTTGCCGGGCGTCCTTCAAGGCGTCGGGCGAGGCCCGAGCGGCGCGCTGGAGCTGGGTCCGCTCTTGCCGAACGTCAACGGCGAGAGCGGCTTCGGCGCGTCGTCGAACCTGCTCGTTTCCGAGCGTCTGGGGGGCGCCGTTGTTCACTTCAACAACTGGCTCGAGTTAACCCGAGGAAGCCTCCACGTCGACTGGTTCGAGGGCATGATCGTCGAGTGGAACGTCGAGGCGCCGGTGCGCCCGGTCAGCGAGTGGTTCGTCGAGCACGAGTTCGTCGCGAACGTGACCACCGTCTCGGGATTGCTCGGGGGCATCTGGCGAGCGCGAGACGGACTGGATTTCGACTTCGGCCTTCGCGAGGCGAGCGTGGGCGGCCAGCGGGCGAGCGAAGTGCGCCTCGGACTGACGTGGACGGTCGGCGTCTGGCACCCGCAAAGCGCGCCGAAGGGAGAGGGAGGTCCATGAGACCACTCGTCCGCTCGCTGGCAGCCTCCGATGTCGTGGTCTGACACAGGTCGGCACACGGCGATCTGGCGAAATCCCAGGGCGTGATGCGCGCTTGCCGCGCCGTCGCCAGGCACGAAAGTTGCGGTTCAACCTCAAGGTGATGGTTCGGAGCTTCGGCCGGGCAGGAGCGCTCGTCGGTGCCGTTCTCGCGACGGGTTGTTCTTCGCAACGCCCGGCGCCGGACCCTGTGCCGTACCTCGATGACGCGTCGTTCCGACGGAGCAACCTCGTGGCGTCGTTGGTCAACCCCGGCAACAGCTACTCGACCCTCCGCCTGGCGCACTACGCCACCGGCGACTCGAACGACTGGGATCGGCTGCCCGAGTGGAATCCGGCCGCAGAGCCGATCGCCGCGACGGAGCTCGATGCCGACGGCGGCGCCCCGCCTTCCGCGCTTTCGGACGCCGCCGCGCCCCTCATGCTGCCTGAATCCGTCGTTTCCCCGGACGATCCGGAGCTCGTGGCGCTGGGGGCGCAGGCGTTCTCGCGATACCCAACGCAGCTCGCGGCTTACTTCGTCACGGCGCTCGCATCGCGGTCGGCGGCGGCGTCCTATGGCCTCTGGATCGACGACGTGCGCGGCGTCGGAGGGCTTGTCCGCGCTCGGATGGCGGACGGCTCCGTCGCCGTCGCGCTCACATGCTCCACGTGCCACGCCGCGCCCGGCGCGGAGGGCGCGATCGCACCGGGGCTTCCCAATCACAACTTGAACATCGGGCAGGCGATCCTGGACGCGCCCGGCTCCGCCCTCGACGCAGCCACGGCCCGCGCCATGGTGGCCTGGGGGCCTGGACGCCTCGACGTCACCACCACGACCGGGACCGAGCCCGCGCGCATCCCCGACCTGCGCCCGGTGCAATGGCTGACGTTCTTGCAGCAGGACGCTACGCTGCGCGTCGTCGATCCCACGACGCTGGCCATCCGCATCGAGACGCTGATCATCACGTCGAACAACGACGTCGTCCGGCCCCCCCGCGTCGTCGCCCTGGGTCTCGCGGCGTACCTGGCGTCCCTCGCCGCTGCGTTGCCTTCCCCGACCGCGGCGGCCGCCGTCTCACCCCAAGGGGCTGCGGTCTTCGCCGCGCAGTGCACCGGGTGCCACGCTGCTCCGGATCTCACGGGCGCACCCGTTCCGCTCTCCATCATCGGCACCGACCCGACGCTTGGCCTCTCGGCGGTCCGCGGCACGGGCACGTATCGCGTGCCCTCGCTGCACGGCGTGGGTTCGCGAGGTCCCCTCCTTCACGACGGCACCCTGCCCAGCGTCGGCGCGATGTTCGATTCGGCGCGGACGACGCCATCGTTCACCGGCAAGCTGCACGGATCCGGCGCCGTGGCGGGTCACACCTACGGGCTCGATCTTCCGGATGGCGATCGCGCGGCCCTGATCGAGTTCTTGGAGGCGCTTTGAAAGACAGCCTGCGGCATCGGAGGAGACGAAGATGAGGGCATCGGTTCGACACGTGGTGGGGATGGCCGTGCTCGCGTTGGCGGCCGGGCATTGCAGTGGGAGCACAAACCGCAGCGGCCCAGGAAGCTCGACGGACGGGGCACCCAACGCCAATGCCCTCGAGGACTCGGGACTCTGCGAAGGGACAGCCGTCGGCGACGGCGCGGTACCCGTCCCTGCGGAGCACCGCCCCGCAGCGACGACCTGCCCCCTGACCCAACCCCTGCCTACCTCCGCCGACGGGGGCGCCTTCACGTGCGATTCGGCCGCCGATTGCGCGGGGGACGCCACGCCAGCTTACGAGGGGCTCAGTTGCTTGAACCATCAATGCGCCGATGACGAGTGCCTTTCCGACTCGGATTGCGGCGCGGGCACGGTTTGTCTCTGCTCCGCGGACGCGGGCGGGGGAGACGTTCGTCACTTGAACGCCTGCGTCCCGGCCGCATGCGCGGTGGACTCCGATTGCGGCCCGAACGAATACTGCTCCCCCAACCGGACCTACTGCGGCGAGGTCACGGGCTACTACTGCCACGGCGTCCACGACACCTGTGTTGACCCGACGACCGATTGCGCATGCCTCTCCGGAGAGGGCAAGGCGTGCATCTACGCGCCGCAGGTCGGCTACTGGGTCTGCGGCCAAAGCGTCTGCCTGGGATAGGACGCGCGCGACGGGGCCGTTTCCCGCGGCCGCCTTCTTGCCGCACGGCGTTGACGGTGGCCCTCGACGGCGGCGCCGCGGGGCTGCGGCTGGCGTGGCCGGCTCTTCGCTTGGTCTCTCTTCGCGTAGACACCGAAGAGCTTCGCCGGCGTCTTGCGACGCGCCTCGAGCACTTCTTTCCGCCGTCGCTCCTCGATAGCCAGCTGAAGGAGCTGGAACCGCCGCAGGCCGATGAAGCCCCGTTCGTGGTCTCCGGCGATCTGGAGACCATCGTGCGCACGCTGGTCTCCCTGCTGCGCCCACCCGCGAGCGTCAGAACTGCATCGAGAGGCGGAGCGTCGCGCCGGTGAAGTGGTTCAGCGCGTCGGTCGTGGGCGCGGGCGCCAGCCCGGTGATCGTGAAGCCCCGCGAGGCCTGCGGACGCGCAGGCGGGTCGTGCGGCGCGAGGTCCTCGCGGTGCGGTGTCGTCGCCATGTCGACGATCGCCAGCGTGACGGGAGTCAGGAAGCCAAGAAAGAACGGCCCCATCCAACTCGAGTTGTCGTTGCCCCAGCCGATGACCGACGCCGTGATCACCGACGCGCCGCGCAGCGCGGAAAATATGAGCGCGCCGTTCACGTCGCCTACCACCCAGCGCGCCGTGCTCGGCGCGCCGGTCATGATGGCGTCGTAAATGACCAGCGCCGGCACCCCGTTGCCGTTGGTGCACGAGGAGGTTTCGTTGCCGTTCGACTCGAACGTCTAGGAGCAGTTCTGCTCTCCCTTGGCCACCAGATAGCCGATCCCGGTGACCGATATGCCCAGGCCGAAGAAGATCGACGACGCGATGAGCGCGGCCTTTCGCGCCGGGTCGGGCGCGAAGTCGTCACCCTCCTTCGGGTGGACCGTCACCTGGCTCCCCGATTCGGCCACGATCACGTTGTCTGCATGGTTCACCGTCACCGGAGCGGTCGGCGCAGCGGCGGTCGCAGGACGCGCCGGGGGCGCACTTGGCTCCTGCGCGTAAGCCATACGCGCCGGGAGAAGACACACAACTACCCCTATCCCCCAGATACGACTCACCCTAAGCATGGGCCTAAGTGTGCTTTGCAGCCCCCCGAGAGACAAGTAACCCCCGTCACTATTTATCCGACTCGCGCGGGGAGCGGTCGCCGAGGATCTCCACGAACGTGTCGTGCGCTTCGATCAGCTGCGCGAGCTCGACGTACTCGTCGGGTGCGTGCGCCTGTGCGATGGAGCCTGGTCCGAAGACGACGGCGTCGATCCCGGCGGGCGGCAGCAACGCGGCTTCCGTCCAGAACTGAAGGTCGACGGTGCCGCCGCGCAGGAGGCTGGGCAGCCAGCGCGCAAACTGGGCCACGTCCCGCGTCGCCAGCGGAGGGTTCGCGAAGGAGACCTCCCACGCAAGCGAGTCGGGTGCCGCCGCGGCGCACGCTTCGGTCTTCGCCTCATCGAGCAGGGCCACGACGTCGCCACCAGGCCACGGCCGGAAAGAGACCGTCAGCACGGCGCGCGATGGCACGACGTTGAACGCCACGCCCCCGTCGATCGCGGCCACGTTGACGCAGAGGCCCTCGTAGCCTGCAGGGCCCCGGCTCCGGTAGCGTTGGCCCCACGCGTGAAGGGCGACCGCCGCCCGCGCCGCTACAACGACCGGCGCCCCCAAGTCGTCGGCGCGCGACGAGTGGCCCCCTGACGACTGGGCCGTCGCCGTGGCCGCGGCGATTCCACGGTGTCGCACGCCTATCCTGCAGTCCGTCGGCTCGCAGACGATGGCGTGGGTGAGGCCGTCGGCGCGTTCGCTGGCGAGAAACTCCCGCATCACCCGACCGCCAGACTCTTCGTCGCCGGAGAAGAGAACGGCCACGTCGCGTACGGCTCGTCCCGTNNGCGTTCGCTGGAACCGTGTCGACGTGGGCGTTGAGCAGGAGTGACGGGGACGAGCCGAACACGGCGAAGACGCCATGGTGCTCGCCGGCAGCGAAGGCTTCGACCCGCGCGGCACCGAGCGCGTCGAGCTCCACCGCCAGCCGTTGCACCATGGCCCGCTCGTCTCCCGACGGGTTTTGCGTGTCGAACGCGACGAGCTCGGCGAGCAGGGAACGGAGGCGGTCGGGCCTGGACATGGACTGGACGGTTGGCATATGGCGCCGTGAGGTCAAGGCAGACCAGACCCCACCGCCGTGGGCCCCCCCTCCGCGAGTAGCCGGTTTATGCGCTAGAGTTGACCTGTGGCACGAGCGAGCCGGCAGCAGCGTTGGTGGAAGGGCGCTTGGGCGCTCGTGGCCGCCCTGTCGCTGCTCGCGTCGACCGTCGTCGCCGGCCATCGTTACTTTACGTGCGCCTGGATGACCGGGGTGGCTCTCGAGCCCTGCTGCCACCACGGCGCTACGGACTCGCAGCCCACCATCGACGCCGAGGCGTGCTGTCACGCGCGCCACTTCGCGAGTCCAGATCCGGGACTCACCACCGCGCCGGGCGCCGCCATCGCGGCTCCACTCCTCGCGATAGTCCTCGTTCCGACGCGGGCTGCGGGAGCGCCAGTAGAGGCACCCTCCGTCGACATTCGCTGGGCGCGTGCCGGCCCTGCGCCGGGCTCCCCGAACGACTATCGCATTCGACTGCGCGTCTCACTCACCTGAGAGGTCGCGCGCTCGCAGCGCGCCAGCTCGGTTCGCGCACGCGGTGTGCCCTGACGGCACGCTTGGCGTGGCGCATCCCTGCCACCCGTCTCGTGAGGTCCGTCCGTCATGTCTGCAGTTCCCCGCTTTGCCCGCGGCGCCATCTTGGCCGTTGGGCTCTCGTTCGTCGAATCGACCGCCGCACCGGCAAGCGCGCTCGCCGAGGCTCCCGGCATCACCGACGACCAGCTCGCGCACGGCATCGACCGCGCGACGGTCGTGCGGGCCGTGCTGGCGCGCAGTCCGCGCTTGAAGGCGCAGGCCGACCGGGTGCGCGCCATGCGCTCCATGTCGACCGCAGACGGCCGACTGCCTGACCCGGAGGTGATGTTCCAGATCTGGCAGGTGCCCTTCGAGCGTCCCGTCTCCTTCTCGGAGGCTCAGATGGTCATGGCGGGCATCGTCCAGTCCTTCCCGGCGCCCGGCTCGCTGTCGGCCCGCGCGGCAGCGAGGAATCACCTCGCCAATGCCGAGGAGGCCATGCTGGCCGACAAGGCACGCGATGTCGTGCGCGACGCCGAGCACGCGTATGTGGACCTGGCCGAGGCCACCGCGCGCCACCACACGCACGTCGAGCACCGGGGCGTCGTGGACAAGGTCGTGCGTGCCGCCGAGGCGCGTCAGGCGGCAGGCGGAACGCTCGACGACGTCGCGCAGGCGCAGCTCGAGCTGGGTCGGCTCGATGCGGACATCGCGACGGAAGCCGCGGCCATGGAGCGTGGCAAGACGCACGTCAACGCGCTTCTGGCGAGAGCCCTCGGCGCACCCCTCGGCCCCGTCGAGATGAGCGAGCCGATGACGGTCGCTGCGACTCCCGACGCCCTGGTCGCGATGGCGGAGCGCGCACGGCCCGATCTGCGCGCCGCCGACGCGCGCCTGGGCGCGGAGAACGCCACGCTGGAGTCTGCCCGCCGGGAAGCCAGCTTGCCGTCGTTCTCGGTAGGCGCCTACTACTTCGCGCCGACAATGCTCATGCCGTTCAACGGCTATGGCATTTCGGCCTCGATGACCCTGCCGTGGGTATGGGGTGGTGGCGCGCACAAGCGGGAGGCCGCGGAGGCATTCGGCCAAGCCGCCGCCCACGATCTGGACGAGGCGCGCCTCGAGATCGGCGTCGACGTCGGGACCGCGGCGGCGTCGGCACGAGCCGCCTCGGAACGTCTGCGGGTCTTGCGCAGCCGTGCGCTCCCGGCGGCCCAGCGAGCGCTCGACGTCGCGTTCGCGAGCTACCAGAGCGCCGGCGGAGGCCTGCTCGGCGTGCTTCGAGCGCAGCAAGCCGTCGTCGACATCGAGATGGAGCTCGTGATGGCGCGCGCTCTGCTCGATCACGCGCTGGCCGACTTGGACTGGGCGGTCGGCGCACCGCTGCCCAGAACTGCCTTGTTGGACGACACGGAGGCCCGTCATGAGCACCTCTGAACCGGGCCAAGAGCCGACGGCCCATGAGCACGAGGAGAAGCCGCCTCGCGGCGTGAGGGTGATGGCGTTGGTTCGCTGGGGCCTCGTCGCCTTGTCAGCGGCCGCCGCCGCGTGGGCTTGGTCGTCGTACGTCATCGGTCATCGCGCGCACGGTGACCGGGTCGCGGCGCTCGCGGCGTCGACGCAGAGGTACCAATGCCCGATGCACCCGCAGATGACCTCCGACGAGCCAGGCGAGTGCCCGATCTGTCACATGCAGATGCGGCTAATGGCCGCCGCTCCTTCGTCGGCCGTGCCGGACGTGGCCGCAATGCCCGGAATGGCGCCGGACCACGCAACGTCTTCGCCCTCGGGTCCTTTATCGCAGTCGAGCGTCGTACCCGGCGGCACGCCACCAGGGACCACACCCATCACCCTCTCGTTCGACCGCGTCCAATCGATTGGAGTCCGAACGAGCATTGCGGAAGAGCGCGCCGCTGGTGGAACGGTCCGTGTCACGGCGGTGGTGGCTGCACCCGAGCAGGGCATCTCCGAGGTTCACGTGCGTACCGCCGGTTTCGTGGATCGGATCGGCGTACGCGAGACGGGCGTGCGCGTCGGAGCGGGGCAAGAGCTTTTTGGACTCTACAGCCCCGAAGTCTTTCAAGCCGAAAGCGAGCTGCTCGCCGCAAAGAGCTTCGGCGAACAGGGCACCCGCTCCGTCGAGGCCGCCCGGCAGAAGCTCTCCTTGATGGGTGTGCCGGCGGGCGCCATCGAGAGCGTCTTTTCGAGCGGCCAGGCGATGCGCGTCATTCCTGTCTCGGCGGCGTCGGGCGGCTATGTAGCGAAGAAGAACGTCGTCCTCGGCTCTTACGTCACCCCGGAGATGACCCTCTACGAGATCGTCGACCTCTCGCGGATCTACGTCGTCGCCGAGGTGTTCCCCAGCGACGCGGCGAGCATCCAGGTGGGCACCGAGGGGCGCTTCACCCTGGCGTCGGAGCCTGCCAAGACGGCCGTCGCGAAGGTCGACCTCGTGTACCCACAGATCGACGCCGACGCGCGCACGACGCGCGTGCGGTTGCAGCTCCCGAACGACACGCTGAAGCTACGCCCGGGTCAGTACGGACAGGTGGACTTCGCGCTGCCCGTCCGCAAGGGCGTCGTTGTCCCCCGGGACGCGGTCGTCGACACGGGGCTGTCGACGTATGTATTCGTCGACGAGGGTGGGGGGCGATTCTCCCCGCGGGTCGTCACCGTGGGGCGCGAGGCGGGTGAGGGGATCGAGCTCCTCGCGGGTCTCTCGGCGGGCGACCGGGTCGTGTCGAGCGGCGCGTTTCTCATCGACTCCGAAAGCCGGCTGCAGGCATCGCTCGGCCAAACGAGCGCGGACCAGGGCGCGGTCGTGGAGCCCTGGCACAGGCCATGATCGACCGAGTCATCGAAACGTGCGCCCGCCACCGGTGGCTGGTCCTGGTCCTTTACGCGGCCGCCGCGGTGGGCGCCGTGCAGGCTGTGCGGTCGATCAAGCTCGACGCCATCCCCGACGTCTCCGACCCGCAGGTCATCGTCTTCACCGAGTGTATGGGCCGCTCGCCCACCGTCGTCGAGGACCAGGTGACCTACCCGATCGCGAGCCACTTGCTCGCGTCGCCGAAGGTGTCCGCCGTCCGCGGTTACTCCATGTTCGGGATGTCGTTCATCTACGTCATCTTCGAGGAGGGCACGGACGTGTACTGGGCGCGCTCGCGCGTGCTCGAGTCGCTGAGCTCGATCCAGGGCCGTCTGCCCGCGGGTGTCACGCCGACGCTCGGCCCGGACGCCACGTCGATCGGCTGGGTCTACGAGTACGCGCTCGTCGACCGGTCAGGCCGACACGACTTGGCCGAGCTGCGCAGCTTGCAGGATTTCACCCTTCGGTACGGACTCGAGAGCGTCCCCGGTGTCGCGCAAGTGGCCTCCATCGGCGGCTACGAGAAGCAGTTCCAGGTCACCGTCGATCCCGACAAGCTGCGCGCCTATGGACTGTCGCTCGACGACGTCGCCACGGCCGTCCGCCGCTCGAACGCCGAGGTGGGCGGACGGGTGCTCGAGATGAGCGGCCGGGAGTACTTCATCCGCGGTCGCGGCTACCTCGAGAACCTCGCGCAGCTCGGTCAGGTGGTCCTGCGCGAGGATCACGGCGCGCCGGTGACGGTGGGCGACGTGGCGCATGTCCAGTTCGGCCCGGAGATCCGCCGTGGCGTCGCCGAGCTCGATGGTCGGGGCGAGGCGGTCGGAGCCATCGTCGCCTCGCGGGTTGGCCAGAACGCGCTGGAGGTCATCGAGCGCGTGAAGACGAAGCTGGAGGAGCTCAAGCCTGGATTGCCGCCCGGCGTCGAAGTCGTCCCGACGTACGATCGGTCCTCACTCATTCATCGATCCATCGACACGCTCCGCCGCGCGCTGATCGAGGAAGGCGTGACCGTGGCGATCGTCATCCTGGTCTTCCTGCTGCATTTCCGGAGCGCCCTCTTGCCCATCCTCAGCATGCCGCTGGCGGTGCTGCTGGCGTTCGTGCCGATGTACTTGCTCGACATCCCGTCGACCATCATGAGCCTTGGCGGCATCGCCATCGCGCTCGGGGCCACGGTCGACGCGGAGATCGTCATGATCGAAGCCTGTCACAAGAGGCTGGAGCATGCTCCCCCCGGTTTGCCGCTGGCGGCGCGAGCCACGCTTCTGCGAGACGCCGCGAAGGAAGTCACCCCCGCGATTTTCTTCTCCCTGCTCATCATCGCGGTGGGCTTTTTGCCGGTCTTCGGGTTGACGGGGGAGGCCGGGCGTCTGTTCAAGCCGCTCGCGTACACCAAGACCTTCGTGATGCTCTCGGCGGCCCTCCTCAGCGTGACCTTCGCGCCGGCGATGCGCGACATGCTCCTGACTGGGCGTGTTCGCAGCGAGGCCGACCACCCGGTCTCACGGGCCATCCGCCGCGTCTATGAGCCCTTCGTCTACATCGCGCTGCGGCGCCCGCTCACGACGCTTGGTATCGGCCTCTTCGCATTGCTGTCGGCCGTTCCACTCCTTCTCAGGCTGGGCAGCGAGTTCATGCCGGCGCTCAACGAGGGCGACGTGCTCTACATGCCGACGACGTTCCCGAACATCGCAATCGAGGAGGCCAAACGACAGCTCGAGCGACAGGACCGCATCCTCGCGGCGTTCCCCGAGGTCAGGAGCGTGTTCGGCAAGGTCGGTCGTGCGGAGACGGCCACGGACCCCGCGCCGCTGTCGATGGTGGAAACCGTCGTTCAACTCAAGTCGCCCGAGCGGTGGCCCACCGTGCGCCACGCGCGCTGGTACAGCGCATGGGCACCCGCGTGGCTCCGGCGCACGCTCGCCGGTGCCTGGCCCGAGGAGCGACCCGAGTCGTGGGATGAGCTCATCGCGAAGCTCAACGCCGCCTTGCAGCAACCGGGGTGGACCAACGCGTTCACGATGCCTATCAAGGCCCGCGTGGACATGCTCTCGACAGGCGTCCGCACGCCCGTCGGCGTGAAAATCTTCGGCGCCGACCTGTCGGCGATCGAGCGGACGGGCGAAAAGCTCGAGTCGGTGCTGCGCGCAGTTCCCGGGACGCGGAGCGTGCTGTACGAGCGGTCGCTCGGCGGGACCTACGTGGACGTCGTCCCGAACCGCGAAGCCATGGCGCGGTACGGGCTGCAAGTGGAGGATCTGGATGGGATCGTCGAGGGCGCCGTGGGCGGCGCCCCGGTCACCGTCACCGTGGACGGTCGCCAGCGCTATTCGGTCAACGTTCGCTACAAGGAGGACTTTCGCGCGACGCCCGCGAAGCTACGCGAGGTGCTCGTGCCCCTGAGCCGCGCCTTGATGGGTGGAGTGGCCCGCTCGATTCCGCTGGGAGAGGTAGCCGACGTCCGCGTCACGGAGGGCCCGCCCATGCTTCGCGACGAAGCGGGCATGCTCGTCGGCTACGTGTACGTCGACACGGAGCCCTGGCGCGATCAAGGGGGGTACGTGAACGACGCCAAGGCGGCCGTCGCGGCCGCGCGCACCCGTGGCGAGCTCCCTCTCGCAAACGGCATGTACCTCAAGTGGACCGGCCAATATGAGCTGCTCGAGCAGATGCGCGACCGGATGGCGATCCTGATCCCGATCGCGCTCCTCGTCATCGCACTGCTGCTGTATGTGCAGTTTCGGAACCTCACGGAGGTGTTGATCGTTCTTCTCTCGATCCCCTTCGCGCTCGTGGGCAGCGTGTGGCTCTTGTATCTCCTCGACTACCGCCTCTCCGCGGCGGTGTGGGTGGGCGTCATCGCCCTCGTGGGTCTGGCGACACAGACCGGTGTCGTGATGATCGTGTACATCGATCAGGCGTTTTACCGGCGCGTCCGGGACGGCACCATGAACAGCCTTGCGGACATCATCGCCGCTCACACGGAAGGGACGGTGCAGCGCGTGAGGCCGAAGCTCATGACCGTGGCGACGATGCTCATCGGCCTCGTGCCGCTGCTGTGGGCGACCGGGAGCGGCTCCGACGTGATGAAGCGCATCGCGGCCCCGATGGTCGGAGGGCTCCTGTCCAGCGCGTTTCTCACGCTGGAACTGATCCCCGTCCTTTACACGGTTTGGCGGTATTCCCAGCTGAGGAGCGCGAAGCGCACCGGGCGACCCCTGGCGGAAGTCGTCGGTGCGTAAGGTCTTCGACGAAGGCGACGCACTTCGGCCAACCGCGGGGCCGCGTGCTCGAAAGACGCTCGGCGTGCTAGTCTTTTGAGGAGTCGATCCCGGCCTACATGACGACCGTCGTCCGCTACCCGGAGGGGAGCGTTCTGCTCCGGAGCCTCGGAAGGGAGCTCCCGGTCATTTCGCACGGAGAAGGGATTTACCTCTTCGATCGCGACGGGAAGCGCTACGTGGACGCGTCCGCGGGAGCCCTGGTGGTGAGCGTGGGCCACGGGAACCGCGAGGTCGCGGACGCCATTCATGCGCAGCTTTTCCGCGTCGGGTACGTGAACGGCACGCAATTCACATCGGAGCCGACTGAAGCGCTCGCGGCGCGCCTCGCAGCACGGGTCGCGAGCGAGCTTCCTGGGTTCGGCGCCGCGCGCTCGGCGTTCCTGTGTTCGGGCTCCGAGGCGGTCGAGGCGGCGGTCAAGTTCACGCGCCAGCTCTGGATGGAGCGGGGCGAACCGGCGCGCGCCAAGGTCGTGGCTCGCGTGCCGGGCTACCACGGGAACACGCTGTACGCGCTCTCGGCCTCGGGCCGTCCTCACTACCGAACGCTGTACGGGCCGCTTCTCTCGGCCGTACTCGCGACGCCGGCGCCCTACCCCTACCGCAGTGGGCTCGACGACTATGCCAAGGACGGCGCCGAGCACTACGCGGGCCTGCTCGAGACGCTGATCGAGAAAGAAGGGCCGGGCACGATCGCGGCATTCATCGTGGAGCCGATCATTGGTTCATCGGCGGGGGCGGCCGTACCGCCGCCAGGATACTTCGAGCGCGTCCGGAAGCTCTGCGACCGGCACGGCATCCTCATCATCGCGGACGAGGTTCTGTGCGGAGCAGGACGGTGCGGCGCGTTCTTCGCCAGCCATCTCGCCTCGCTCGATCCCGATCTCATCGTCCTCGGCAAGGGTCTCGGCGGCGGGTACGCGCCGCTCTCGGCGCTGCTCGTGAAACAGACTCACCTCGAGGAGATGCGGCGCGGGACGGGCTACTTCCAGCACGCACAAACCTACCTCCAGGCGCCCTTCATCACCGCGGCGGGCCTGGCCGTCCTCGACTACTTCGAGCGGCACGACCTGGTACGGCGCTCCGCGCGGATGGGCGCTCGGCTTCTCGACAGGCTCTCTGCGCAATTGCTTCCGCTCGACCACGTTGGTTGCGTCCAGGGGCTCGGCCTCCTGTGTGGCGTCGAGATGGTCGCGGACAAGTCGACGCGCGCGCCCTTCGCGAGAGAGCGCAAGGTCGCGGAGCGGCTCACGGCGCACCTCTTCGAGCGTGGGCTCATCGTCTGGCCGAACGTAGGCCAGGCCGACGGTACAAGCGGAGATCTCTTCATGATCGGTCCGCCGCTCGTCATCGGCGAGGAGCAGGTCGACGACCTCGTGGACGCACTGGCGCAGGCGATCAAGGAGTTTAGGCCATGAGTTTTCGCGTCACCTATTCGGTCGTCAACGCCGACCTCAGCGCCCTTCACCGCGAGTTCGACGCTGCGCTCGCGTCCCTGCGATCGGCGTTCGGGAAAACGTTCCCGTCGTGGGTGGACGGTCGGCCTCTCGAGAGCGGCGATTGGCTCGAGTCGCGTACGCCGTCGGACGGGCGCGTGCTCCTGGCGCGCTTTCACCGGGCTCCCACCGCGGAGATAGGGCGCGCCGTCGAGATTGCGCACCGGGCGCAGGCGCGCTGGGCGAAGGCGCCCTGGCAGGAGCGCGTCCAGCGCATGGCCGACGCTGCGGACCTCATCTCGAAGCGACGGATGGAGATCGCGGCCGTTGCTTCGCTCGAGGTCGGCAAGAATCGTCTCGAGAGCCTAGGCGACGTGGAGGAGTCCGCGGACCTACTCCGCTACTACGGCAGCCAGGTCACCGAGGCGAACGGGTTCGCGCGCCCGCTCGGCAAGCTCTCGGCGCGCGAGGACACGCGCGACCTCTTGCGCCCGTATGGCGTGTTCGCGGTCGTCTCGCCGTTCAACTTCCCGATGGCGCTGGCGGCGGGGATGAGCGGTGCCGCGCTCCTCGCGGGCAACGCGGTCATCCTCAAGCCGAGCGAGGCGACTCCCTGGTGCGCGCAGCTCCTCTACGCGTGTCTGCGCGACGCGGGGCTGCCGGACGGCGTCTTTCAGGTGCTCCACGGCGAAGGAGAGACCGTGGGCGCTGCGCTGGCCCGGCATCCGGGCATCGACGGCGTCGCGTTCACGGGGAGCACGCGGGTGGGGATGGAGCTCTTTCGGCTCATGTCGACGGATCGCGTACGCCCTTGCTTGCTCGAGATGGGCGGCAAGAACGCCGCCGTGGTCTGCGAGAGCGCCAGCCTCGACGACGCCGTCGAGGGATGCGCCCGCTCCACCTTTGGCCTGTCTGGGCAAAAGTGCAGCGCGCTGTCGCGCATCTATGTCGCGAAAGCGTTGCACGCGAAGTTCCTCGAACGGCTCTCGGAGCGGGCCCAGGCCATCACCGTCGGTGACCCGACCCGCGCCGACGTCTTCATGGGCCCCGTCATCGACGGTGAGGCCGTCGAGCGTTACGGACGCGCCTGCGCCGAGGCACGGGCGCGCGGCACGGTGCACGCGGGCGGCGCGCGTCTCACCGAGGGAGAGCTGCGGCACGGTCACTTCGTGGCACCCACGGTCGTCTCGGTCCCGCGTGGCGATCGTCTGGAGCGCGAAGAGCTGTTTCTGCCCTTCGTCACCGTCGACGCCTTCGACTCGTACGACGAGGCGCTGGGGCTCGTGAATGCCGTCGACTACGGGCTGACAGCGGGGATCTTCAGCCAGCGCGCCGAGGAGATCGACGGCTTCATGGATCGGGCCCAGGCCGGCGTGCTCTACGCCAACCGCGCGACGGGCGCGACGACGGGCGCATGGCCGGGCGTGCAGTCGTTTTGCGGTTGGAAGGCGTCCGGCTCCACGGGCAAGGGCGGCTGCGGCCCGTACTATGTGGCCCAGTTCGCACGCGAGCAGTCGCAAACGCGGATGGGATCGACATGACGGCCCTTCTTCTGCCGAGCATCCAGGTTGCCCCGCCGGGTCCCAAGGCGCGCGCGATCATCGAGCGCGACCGAAAAGTAACCTCGCCGAGCTACATCAAGGAGTACCCGCTGGTCGTGGAGCGCGGCGAAGGGCCCTGGGTCTACGACGTCGACGGCAATCGCTTCCTCGACTTCATGGCCGGCATCGCGACGGCTTCTACCGGGCACGCGCACCCCAATGTGGTGCAGGCCATCCAGGCGGCTGCCGCCAAGTTCCTCCACATCTGCGGCACCGACTTTTACTACGAGAGCTTCGCCGCGCTTTGCGAGCGCCTCGCGGGCTACCTCCCCCGGATGGGCGACAAGAAGGTCTTTCTGACCAACTCGGGGACGGAGGCGATCGAGGGAGCGTTCAAGCTCGTGCGAGCGCACACGCGCCGGCAGTACGTCATCGCGTTCAAGGGCGCCTTTCACGGTCGAACGTTTGGCGCCATCTCGCTCAACGCGTCGAAGGTCGGCCAGCGCGCGTTCTTCGGGCCTCTGGTGCCCGGCGTGATTCACCTTCCGTACCCCACCGCCCACACGCCGGACGTGGTGGGCGCCCTCGAGAACGATTGGTTCAAGACCCACGTCGATCCGCGGGAGGTGGCGGCCATCTTCATCGAACCGATCCTCGGGGAAGGGGGCTACGTCGTGCCGCCGGCGTCGGCGCTCGAAGGTCTCCGCCGGCTCTGCGACGCGCACGGCATTCTGCTCGTCTTCGACGAGGTGCAGTCGGGCGTCGGCCGTACCGGATCGATGTTCGCGGCCGAGCACTTCGGCGTCATGCCCGATGTCTTCTGTGTCGCAAAGGGGCTGGGGTCCGGCATGCCCATCGGCGCCATTGTCGCGCGCGAGAAAGTGATGACGTGGCCTCGAGGCTCCCACGGGTCGACCTACGGCGGGAACCCGGTGTGCTGCGCCGCCGCCCTCGCCACGCTCGATGTCGTCGAGCCGCTCCTGCGGCAGATTGGCGAGACAGGCGAGTACATGCGCTCGAAGCTGCGCGCGCTCCAGGAGCGGCATCCGGTCGTGGCGGACGTCCGCGGCGTGGGCCTGATGATCGGCGCCGAGTTCCTTCTCCCGACGACGGGGGCGCCTGCCGTCGAATACGTTGGGGCGCTCGAACAGCTCGCGTTTCAGAAGGGCCTCCTGCTCCTTTCTTGCGGGGCGTCGACCATCCGATTCGCGCCTCCGCTCGTCGTCGGGCGTCACGAGGTCGACGTCTGCCTGCGTCTCCTCGAGGAGTGCTTGGTCGAGCTCGATGGCCGGTTCGGTGTCTCCCCCGCCTCCGGCTACGCCACCGAATAGGGATCGAGCCCTCGCTCGGTTGCCCCTGGCCGGGGCGCGCGTAAAAGGAAAGTTGGTGTACGAGTAGAACGAGGAGCCCGCATGGCAGACAAGCACTACCCCCATCAGATCGTCGACAAGGAGGGCAAGGTCACCCGCGATCCGACGTGGATTTTCCGCACGTACTCGGGGCACTCGAGCCCGAAAGCGAGCAACGAGCTTTATCGCGCCAACCTCGCCAAGGGGCAAACCGGCCTCTCCATCGCCTTCGATCTGGCGACCCAGTGCGGCTACGACTCGGACGACCGGATCGCGCGGCCGGAGGTGGGCAAGGTGGGCGTGCCCATCAACTCGCTCGACGACTTTCACGTCCTGTTCGAGGCGATCCCCATCGAGAAGATGAACACCTCGATGACGATCAACGGCACGGCCATGTGGGTCCTGTCGCTGTACGTCGCGCTCGGCCGCGAGCGCGGCCTCGACGTCAAGAAGCTCACCGGGACGACGCAGAACGACTTGATCAAGGAGTACCTGGCGCGAGGGACGTACATCTTTCCGCCCGAGCACAGCCTGCGCATCATCGCGGAGATGTACGAGTTCTGCCTCCGCGAGATGCCGGACTGGAACGCCTCGAACATCTGCTCGTATCACTTGCAGGAGGCCGCCGCGACGCCGGCCCAGGAGCTCGCCTTCGCGCTCGCCAACGCGATTGGCCTGCTCGATCTGCTACGAGAGCGCGGGAACTTCAGCGCCACGGAGTTCGAGCAGGCCGTCGGCCGCATCAGCTTCTTCGTGAACTCGGGCATTCGGTTCATCGAAGAGATGTGCAAGATGCGCGCGTTCACCGAGCTCTGGGACGAGATCACGCGCGAGCGCTACGGCGTCAAGAACGCGAAGTACCGTCGCTTTCGCTACGGCGTGCAGGTGAACTCGCTGGGCCTGACCGAGGCCCAGCCAGAGAACAACGCCTGGCGCATTCTCATCGAGGCGCTCGGCGTCACCCTCAGCCGCGACGCGCGCTGCAGGGCGCTGCAGCTCCCCACGTGGAACGAGGCGCTCTCGCTACCACGTCCGTGGGACCAGCAGTGGTCGCTGCGCTTGCAGCAGGTCCTCGCGTACGAGACCGATCTGCTCGAGTATCCCGATCTCTTCGAGGGGAGCGTGGTCGTCCGCTCGAAGGTCGACGACCTCAAGCGCCAGGCGATGGCGGAGATCAACAACATCCTCGAGATGGGCGGGGTCAAGGCGGCCATCGAATCGGGCTACATGAAGTCCGCGCTCGTGCGCTCGATGTCCCAGCGCATGGGCGCCATCAACAGCGGCGAGCAGATCGTCGTCGGCATGAACAAGTGGACCGAGGGGATTCCATCGCCGCTCCTGTCGGGCTCGGACGGCGGTCTCTTCAAAGCCGACGAGGGCGCGGCGCGCCTCGCCATCGAAGGTCTCGCGCTCACGCGCAAGGAGCGCGACGCCGAGCGAGTCGCCCGGGCCCTCGCAGCCCTCAAGGACGCCGCGCGCACGGGCAAGAACATGATGGAGCCCTCCATCGAGTGCGCGCTCGCTCGGGTCACGACGGGCGAGTGGGCCAAGGCGCTCCGGGGCGTGTTCGGAGAGTATCGCCCGGCAACGGGCATCGACGGCCAGAAGCTCGGGCTCGAAGGGGATCGCGTCGATCGGGTTCGCGCGCGCATCGAAAAGCTCATTCCCAAGCTGGGTCGCCGGCCGCGGATCGTGGTGGGCAAACCGGGCCTCGATGGACACTCCAACGGCGCCGAGGTGATCGCCGTCTCGGCGCGGCACGTCGGCTTCGACGTCATCTACTCGGGCATTCGCCTGAGCCCGGAAGAGATCGTGCGGTCGGCGGTCGAAGAGGACGCGGATCTCATCGGCGCGAGCGTGCTCAGTGGATCGCACCTGGAGCTCGCGGACCAGATCATGGAGGGGCTTCGCGAGCAGCACGCGCAAGACCGGGTGAAGGTCGTCTTCGGCGGCATCATCCCCTTGACGGATTTCGAGAAGCTGTTCGCAAAGGGCGTGAAGAAGGTGTTCACCCCGTCGGACTACAGTTTGATCGACATCATGGAGTCCATCGTGTCCGTCCTCGAAGAGGAGGCCTCTTGATGGGAGACCGCGAACGCGGCGACCTCGCTTTGATCGACGGCGCCCGGGCGCTCGACAAGCACTCGGTCTCGGCGTTGATCTCCTTGTTCGAAGACATGCGCCCCGAGGCCGTCCCGAGGCGCGCACTCGTGGTCGATCAGCTGCGCGAGCAGAGCCGGCCGCCGGGCGCCGTCCTTGGCATTACCGGCGCACCGGGATCGGGCAAGTCGTCGCTGCTCGCACGGTTGTCCCTGCGTCTCCTCGAAAAGGACCCCGTCCTCTCCATCGCCATCCTCGCCGTCGATCCCTCGAGCCCCATCTCCGGCGGCGCGCTCCTCGGCGACCGGACTCGGATGAACCTCCCGACCTGGGAGAAGCGCCTTTTTTTTCGGAGCCAGGCGTCGGCCACGGAGCTCGGCGGGCTCGGACCGTGGACCTTTCAGGTGTCGCGGCTTCTCGAGGCGCTCTTCGACGTCGTCATCGTCGAGACGGTGGGGATCGGCCAGAGCGAAGCCGACGTGCGGCACCTGGCCGATCGGGTGTACTTGGTGATGCAGCCTCTGGCGGGCGATGAGATCCAGTTTCTCAAGGCGGGCATCATGGAAATCCCGCATGCGTTCGTTCTCAACAAGGCGGACGAGCCGACCTCGCAGCGCAGCTACCATGCCCTGCGCTCCAGCATCGCTCTCGCGCGACCCGACGCGGACAACATCCCGATCCTGCGCACCAGCGCCCGCGACGGTACGGGCATCGACGAGCTGTGCGACGACATGCTCGCAGCGGTTCGCCATCCACGCCCGCCTGCGCGTGACAAGGAAGCCTATTTCTTCGAGCGATGGGTCCGTGACGAGTGGGGTCGTTCGGGGGTCCGTCGCCTCGAGCGCGAGTGGGGCGGAGCAGAGAGCTTCCTCGTTGCGGCGCGGAGCTTCGAGCGCGCCCAAGCCGACTTCTCCAGCCGACTGGGCGATCTAGGGCGATAAAAGCGCCGGAGAGCCTTCGTGCCCGACGGGTCACCCTCCGTGAGGGCCGTCGGCCCGCGTGCTACCCACGATCATGGCGCGACTGTCGGATCGCCTGCCCGAGAACGCCCCCGGCGACTTCTTCGTCGACTCGTCGTGCATCGACTGCGCGACATGCCGGACGCTCGCGCCGCGAGTCTTCGCGCGATCCGACGCGATCGCGCTCTCGGTCGTCGGCTGTCAGCCCACCTCCGAAGCCGACGCGTTGCGCACGAAGATGGCCCTGGTCTCGTGCCCCACGAGCGCCATCGGCACGGCGAGCAAGGTCGCCGTGCACGACGCCATCGTTGCTCTGCCCGACCCTATCTTCAGCGACGTCCTCTATTGTGGCTACGCGTCGGAGAGCTCGCCGTGTCCGTACTGAAGGTCTTCGATCAGCTGGTCGCCCGCTGCCGCCACCTCCCGCGCACGCCCTTCGCGGTCGTCGCCCCTTCGACGGAGGTCGCGCTGATGGGCGCGATCGAGGCCGCCAGCGCCGGGCTGATCGACCCCATCCTCTTCGGAAGCGAACGCGCCATCGTCGCGCTCGCGGCCAAGCTCGGCGTCGACCTGTCGCAGGCGCGGATCGTGGACGCGCCGGATGACGAGGCGGCTGCGGCCAAGGCCGTGGCGATGTGCAGGGAAGGGGCGGCACGCGGCCTGATGAAGGGAAGTCTTCATACGGACGTCCTGATGCACGCCGTTCTCGACCACGACCGGGGCCTTCGCACGGCGAGGCGCGTCAGTCACGTGTTCGTGATCGACGCGCCCCGCTATCCGCGACCTTTGCTGGTGACCGACGCCGCCATCAACATCTACCCGACGCTGGACGACAAGGTCGACATCGTGAAGAACGCGATCGAGCTCGCTCACGCGCTGGGGATCCTGGCGCCCCACGTCGCCATCCTCTCCGCCGTCGAGACGGTGAGCTCGAAGATCGCTTCGACCCTCGACGCCGCCGCGCTCTGCAAGATGGCGGACCGCGGCCAGATCCAGGGCGGCGTCCTGGACGGGCCCCTCGCCTTCGACACGGCGGTCAGCGCCGAGTCGGCGGCCATCAAGGAGCTCGTCTCGCCGGTGGCGGGAGTGGCCGACATCCTTCTCGTTCCGGATCTGGAGGCGGGGAACATGCTGGCCAAGCAGCTGGAGTACCTCGGAGGGGCGGAGCTCGCGGGCGTGGTGCTCGGCGCGCGGGTGCCGATCGCCCTGACCAGCCGGTCGGACTCGGCACGAGCACGGCTGGCGTCGTGCGCCGTCGCGGTTCTTCGTGCCGCTGCCCCAACTTGATGGCGACTTAGGCTACGACCTGTCCCTAAATCGACTGGGGTGGAAGGCCTGCGATCCGGGCATCGGATACTCGGCTCGGCACGCCGGCAGCCATTGCGATTCAAGCCGAGAGGCGTACTGGCAGGGCATGGGGGGAGTTCGAGTCGGAGGAGCCTTCGGCCGGGCGGGGGCCCCTCCTGTCTGGCCGGCGC
>PLIR01000062.1 GCA_003139415.1 Myxococcales bacterium
CCGTCCCGGTGCCTCCGCCGAACGGGCCCGTGCCCGTTGTCGTGCCTGCGCCGCCGCCGAACAGCATCTCGAGCAACCCTTCTAGACCCGTCAAGCCCGTCGTCCCCGTCGTCCCGGCGGTGCCCCCGGTGTCCGTGCCGGCGGTGCCGCCAAGAAGTCCGAGGAGACCCGCGAGTCCGCCCGCGCCGGAGCCGCCGCCTGCGAGCCCACCAGCAAGGCCGCCAGCGAGGCCGCCTACGAGACCGCCGGTGCCGCTGCTGCTTCCTGCGCCGATTGTGCCGCTCGAAGAGCCCGTCCCGGCGGCGCCGCAGATCTTGAAGCTCGGATCGAGCTCGGAGGCCGCACAACTGCCCGACGCGCACTCGGCGTCCGTGGCGCAGATCTGATAGCCCGATGCGCAGGACGTCTGGCAGCTCACGCTCAGATTGCCCAAAAGGCCGGTGAGATCGCTCCCTGAGCCGGTGCCCGTGGTGCCCGTCCCGGAGCTTCCGCCGAGATCACCCAGGAGCCCCGCGAGACCGGCAGCGCCGCCCGCGCCGGAGCTGGTGCCCCCAAGCTCGCCGAGAAGACCCGAAAGCCCTGCGAGACCGCCGCTGGAGCCCGAAGCCCCTCCGAGAAGACCCGAGAGCCCCGCGAGACCGCCAGTGCCGGAGCTGCCTCCGAGGAGACCGGTGAGCCCCGCGAGACCGCCGGTGCCGGAGCCTCCCCCGAAACCGCCGGCAGCGCCGGTCGTTCCGGTAGCCGGCGTGGAGACGGTCACCGCCTGGATCGAGCTGACTCCGGTTCCCGTTCCCGCCGTGGCGCCTCCGAACGAGGCGCAGCAGACCTGGCCGCCGGAGCAACTCGATGCGCTCGTGCACGCGAGGGCTACTCCGCTGCAGGAGCCTGTCGTCGTGCACGCCATGCCCGTCGTCGACGCGCAGCACTCTTGAGTGCTGTCGCAGACGGCGGTGCCGCACGTGATCTCGAAGGTTGTGCCCGTATCGGGCGCCTTGCCGTCGAGCCAAATGCCCGAATCCCCCGCGCCCTCTTCGGACGGCACCCCGTCATCGTCGAGCAGCGACCGGCCTCCGCAGGCGGCGAGGAACCCGAACGCGAGGACGGAAAGCTCTTTGGCGCATCGCATGGCTTTGACTAACCCCTTTGGGGGCCGCGGGCCTCTGCCCCAAGCGGCCCGCAGACCTTCTGCCCTCCAATGTATGAGGCGCGGCAGAAATAGATCACGAATTCTTATCGGGACGGGAACGCTTTATTCCTTATCCCTTTTGACGCGACGCTGACGCGCGGCATCATGGCGAGATCATGCCGAGGGGGCCTCGGTGGTACCGTGGACGGTGCTCTGCTACTGCATATCGAGTGATCCTTTTTGCCGGTGCCGCCCACTTCACTTTCGAACCATGGGCTTCGCCGTGAGAGACGAGCACGTCGACGTGCACCCCGAGGCAACCCCGGGAGCCTCGACGATGGCCATCGCGCGCGCGGCGGCGACGGGCGACAACGCAGCCACCGGCCAGCTCCTTCGCATCCTCGCGCCGCGCCTTAGCCGCGTCGTCCGCGCGGTGCTGGGGAGCCATCACCCCGATGTGGACGATGCGTTCCAGCAGTCGCTGATCGGCCTGGTGCAGGCGCTGCCGGCGTTCCGGGGCGACTGCGAGCCGATCGGCTACGCCACGATCATTGCCGTTCGTACGGCGCTCGCGATGCGAAAGAGGTCGCGAATCGAGCAGTCCCGGCGCGAGGACGACGTCGAGACCGACGCGATGCCCGAGCACTCGCTCTCGCAGAGCGAGGAGGTCGCCGCCAACCGACGCAAAGAGTTGATGCGCCAGCTCCTCGACTACCTGCCCACCGAGCAGGCCGAGGCTCTCGCGATGCGGATCGTGCTGGGCTGGTCGATCAAAGAGATCGCGGCCCACAGCAACGCCCCCCTCAATACGGTCCGCAGCCGCCTGCGCCTGGCGAAAGAAGCCCTCAAGAGCAAGATCGAAGCGAACGCGGATCTCGTCGCTGCGCTGGAGGTGCCGTCTTGAGCGCCCTTCGTGTGGTCGACCTGCATCCCGAGGAGCTGCTCGAGCGCGATGCGCTGGGCGAGCTCGACGACGCCGAGCGCGTGCGCCTCGAAGCGCACCTGGCGCGTTGCGCGACGTGCCGGTTCGAGCGGCAGCTGCGCGCGGACTTCGGCGATGAGCTCGACGCGGTGAACGCGCCGCTCGCCCCCGTGGGTCTCGTGGCCGAGGTCTTGGCCCGGGCCTCGGGTCCCTCGCTGATGCAAGACCGCGAGGTGGAGCGCGACGGCGACGGCGACGTACCGGTGTCGGGGTCGCCTCGCCCTTCGCACGTGCCGTCCCGGGCGGGGCGGCGTCGTAGCGCCGCGCGCGCCTTGTGGATGTTGAGCGCCGCGGCCTTGCTCCTTCTTGCCGGGGGCGCCGCCGCCGCGATCGGACTTGGCGGACGAGGGTGGCCGGCGCTCCTCGGCGGCGCGCCGCACATCACGGATCGCGGGAATGCCGTCGCGTCGAACCAGACTCCCAAGCGGCACTTGGCAGCCGCGGCGCCCCTCGCCGCGCAAGCTCCTGAAGCACCGGTCGCCCCGATGGAGACGACGCAGCCGATCCAGGCCGAGCCTGGGCTCCCCGTCCCCGCAGCGACGCATGCGGCGAGCGTGACCAGCGCCGAGCAGCTCTTCGACGCCGAGACGACCGCACGACGGCACGGAGACTACGCGCGCGCCGTTGCGCTGCATCGGGAGCTCAGCCAGCGGTTCCCCCGCAGCCGCCAAGCCCAGGTCTCGCGCGCCACGGTGGGTCACCTCCTGCTCGAGCGCGGCAACCCGACGGATGCCCTCGAGAACTTCGACGCGTATCTGGCTGCGGGCTCGGGCAACCTGGGTGAAGAGGCCATGGTCGGCCGCGCGACGGCGCTCGATCGACTTGGACGTACGGCGGAGGCGTCGATCGCGTGGCGCGCCCTGCTCGCGGCGTTTCCGGATACGCCCTACGCCGCTCACGCAAAAGCGCGTGTCGAGAGCCTGACCGGGAACTAGATGCCTCGGGCCGGATGGCGAGCCGGCGCCGTGGCCGTGCTCCTGGCGGGCATTCTTGCGGCCGACGGGCTCGGGCGCGCGCAGTCCGCCCCGGACGCCACCGACGTGATCGATGTGACGCTCATTGGCGCAGGCGCCGATGGAAGTGCGGTCGTCGACACCCTCCGCGAGATCCTCGGCCGCCTCGGTCTCTCCGTAGCGGCGCACGTCCAGAGCGCCCCGGGGAGCCCGGGCACCCCTCTCGCGCGCGTGGTCGTCGAGATCGACTTCAGTTCTCCGGGGGACGTCGTGCTGAGCGTCCACTCGGACGCGAGCCATGCACCGGCGCATCGTCGCATCGCGCGCGACGCGGCCGCGCCCATCATCCGCGAAGAAGTGGCGGACGCGGTGAGCTCGATGGTCGAGGCACAGCTCGTCTCCGACGAGGCCCGGGACGCGGCGGCCCCGCCGAACGAACCGCCACCGGAGCCTCCCGTGGCAGCTCCTCCGCCTCCGCCTGCCGAGCCACCCGGCGAACCGGCGACCGAAGCGGCGGCGCCGGCGGTGACGAATCATCGATGGATCGCGGTCGACGTGACGACGTTCGCGGGCGCGGGGCCCTTCGCCGGCAACGTCGGCGTCGTCGGGCGACTCGGAGGGGGCCTGGCGCTCGCCTCCCGGCGCGGCCTTCGACCGTCACTGACGATCATGGGCGAGGGACTTTTGCCCTTCTACACTCAGAACGTCGAGGGGGTGACGGCGCACACGGACGTCGAATCGTTCCGGGCGATCGCGGCGATCGAGATCCTCCGCGCGGATTCCTGGCTCGCGATCGACGTCGGAGCGGGCTTCGGGTTCGACATCCTCTCGGTCGATCCGAACTCGGTTCCGGCGTCGGCCCCGACGTCGACGGTTTGGGACCCGGTGGTTTCCGCCATCGTAACCGCCAACTTCGCCCTCACGCCGGGCGTCATGTTCACCGTCGCGATCGCTGGCGACGCCGACCTCGAGTCGCGAAGCTACCTGGTGAAGGTGATTGCTCCCGGATCGACGAGGCCCGCAATGGATCCCCTGCTGAGTCCGTGGGTAGTGCGGCCAGCGGCGTTCGCGGGGTTCACCTTCACGGCGTTCGGCGATGGACGCTTCGCATCGAGGGAGGTCCGGTGACCCCCCGCGCGGGCGTCCTCGGATGCAGCGGCGCCGCGGCGGTGGTGTCCGCCGTCGCGATCGTTGGCCCGGCGTGCGGCGTGGACGACATCACGGTCGCCACGGTCACGCTGCCCGAGGCCGGAGCCGTCCACTGTACGGTCGTTCCGAGCCCCGACGGCGGCCAACCGGCGGATGCTGGCGACGCCGGGATCGAGCCCTGCAAAGCGACCGAGTTCTGCGAGCCCGCGACATGCGATAGCTCGAACGGCACCTGCACGACCCTTCCGCCCACCTGCAATGGCCCGGGGTCGTTCGTCTGTGGATGCAACAAGGTCACGTACTTCAACGACTGCGTGCGTCAAACGGCGGGACAGGGGACCCTCTCGTCCGGGCTTTGCCTCGATCCCAAGCTCTGCGGCGGCCCGAGTTCGTGTGGTGACTCGCAGGTTTGCGCGCTTGCTCTCCCGTACTTGCCGCTGGCTTTCGAGGAGTACTTGTGCTCCATGCCGGCTTTGGACCTGGTCGCCAGCCAGGCCGGACAATGCTGGGGGCTGCCCTCCACGATGCCCACAGGAGCCGACGGCGGAGAGCAGTTCCGCTTTCTCACGCCAAGCGTCCAGCCCTGCCCCAGCCAGTGCACCGACGCCTACACTGCGCTGACGAACGCCAGCGGCAAGCTGCTCGTCCTCGACCCGACATGCCCGTGATTCGAGGGGCTCGGGTTCGCGTCGTCCACAAAGGTGCGCCGTAAAGCTCGCTGAAACGAAAGTTGCCGCTAAGTTGATCCATTTGTACCGTCCAAGCCTACTGCACACGTGGAGGCGTTCGCTGCCTTGAGCTCCCAGCGCGATTCGATCAATCGTCCCATGAGCCTCAGCGACTTCGACGACGAGGCGCTCGCCGTGGGGGATCGGGCGTCTGGCTCGTCCCTCACCCCGATGCTGCTCGACCTCGACGAAGACACGCCGACCCGCGACGAGCTCGCGAGCCAGTTCTTCGCCAAGCCCATCGAGCAGGCCAAGCGGGCGCAGCTCCCCCTCCCCGTCGATGACGCGGTGCACGAAGCTGCTCGCTTCGATTCGCCAGCGTTCAAAGAGCGCCAGCGGTATTTGATGCGGTACGTCGCATCCGCGGTGGCGGTGTCGGGTGCGATATGCATCGCGGCGTTCTTCCGGATAGCCGCTGCCGCGGGTCCACAAGATCCTGCGCCGCACGCCGCTCACGCCGAGGTTCTTTCGGCGCCCGCCCTCAGCCCGGAGCCTGCGCCGGCCCCACCGCCCCCGCCCGCACTCGTCCCACCGCCGGCCGCCATCGCGGCTCCGACCGAAGCTCCGGCGACCTCCTCGAGCAGCCCTGCCGTCGCCGATGTCCTCGGCGCGACCCACACGGCGCCAGCCGTCGCGTCGGTCTCGCCCGTCGCATCGGCATCCGAAGAGAAAGCTGCCGCCCGGCGCGCGCTCGAGCGTGGCAACTGGAACGCCGCGATCGCCGCCGCGCAGCGCTCCGTGCAGCTCGACGCGACCGATGCGGAGGCGTGGCTGATCCTCGGCGGCGCATACCAAGAGCGCGGCTCCGAGGGTCGAGCAAAGCGCGCGTTCGCCTCGTGCGCGGCAAGCGCCAAGGCTGGCCGGGCGCGCGCTGAGTGTGCGTCGCTGGCTCACTGAGCCTGAGGCGCCGCGTTTTTTTTTCCAACCTTACGACCAACATCCGCCGCGACAGAACCCGTTAGCGGGTGAGTCGGGACGGGGCTACCGTATCGGGTTATTCACCGTCGGATTCACCGTTGCCTGGCAACATGACGCGAAGCGGCCGTGTACTCCGTGTGTTCACACGCCTCGTCGTAGGCAGTGTGTCGGCCGCGTGCGGCCTGGGGTTGGCCGGTGAGCTGGTCGTTCCCGCGGGTCAACCGGGGACGGGCGGACAAGGAGACGATCTGGGAGGCGCGAACGAAGGCGGCGAAGACGCGGCTGTCTCGAACGACCTCGACGCCACGACGTACGTCACGGACCCCGAAGGCGGATCGTTCACGAACCAGGACTCGAGCGGCATGGCGTCAGGCCAGCACGAGGCCTCGATCCCCCCGGGCCAGTGCAACTTCACGGGAACGTGGGCCACCAAGCTCACCATCCCCGTCAGCTGGGTTCCTCAAGGGCTCACGGGCGTCATCCTGAATCCCGGCAGCGGCACAATCGGGCAATGGATCCTGCAGTCCCGTACCCAGAGCGGCACCGCGCTGACCGACACGACGGTAGTGTGTGAGATCGATCTCCCGGACTTCCAGGGGACGATAATCGCCGGGTCGGAGACCTACGGCGTGCGCTTCCCGAACTCGCTCTTCGACAACCACTATCTCCCCTCGTTCACGATCGCGGGCACCGTGAGCAGCTTGGCCCCCGACGCCTCGTACACGACGACGCCGTCCGCCGCGCTGCTGGGCATCGCGATGGCGTCGCCGACCACGGATCCGTGGCCGTCGGCCATCGTGGCGCTGACGGAGGAGGTCGACTCGGACCGGGACGGCAACCTGGGAGTGACCGCGCTCGCGGCGCAGGGCTCCAGCTACAGCGACATCCCGACGGACCTCGAAAAGGACTCGCGGGCGACCGCCGTCTTCGTCGTGATCCGGCAGGTCACGCAGGTGAGCGGGACCGTGACCGATTGCAATCACATCTCGGGCTCGGTCACGATCCCGCAGCTCACGGACAGCAACGGCGACAGCAAATACGCGATCGACTCGCACGTCATCGGGTGCGAACTCGAGGGCGACGGCGGCACCTGCAGCGCCGCGCAATGGGGCTTCATCGACGGCACGCAACCCGTCTTCACCCCATCGGGCGGCTCCACCTTCGCGACGCTACGCATGCCCCTCAACGCCACGTGCGCCCAGGTACGGCAGGCGTTGCCGTAGGGCCTGTCCGATCTGTCCATCCATCGAGTCCATCCATCGAGCAAGCGGAAGGTCTGCGAAGCAGGCATCGGACACTCGCTTGGCGCTTGGGTACGCGGTCGCGTGCCGAGCGGGGTGTCCGATACCCGGATCGCAAGGCCTCCTAACTGACTACGGAGCGCGCAGGCTGAGGGCGCCGAGGTAGTCGCGCTTGCCGACACTAACGCCGTTGTGGCGCAGGATCGCGTAGGCGTGCGCCGTGTGAAAGTAGAAGTTCGGCACGACGTGCTCGGCGAAGTAGTCCGCCCCGCTCATGACCTTGCCCTCCCAGCGCGGCTGCGTCACGACGCGGGTGTCCGCGCCGGCGAAGTCCTTGGCCGAGAAGGTGTTCAGGTAGGCGACTGTCGACGTGAGGCGCGCGCGCAGATCCTCGAGCGTCTGCTCGGTGTCCGGGTTGCTGGGTGCCTCCTTGCCCGCGAGACGCGCCGCCCCGAGCTTCGCCGTGTCACAGGCGACCTGGATTTGACGACCGAACGCGAACTGATCCGGGGCGAGGCGAAGCGAAACGAAGAGGTTGGGGTCGAACGACTTTTCCTTGGCATGCGCCGCCGCGGCATCGAGCCACTTGGTGATCTGGCCGAGCATCTTCTTCTTTTGGACGAACAGTTCGTAATACATGACCCAGACTGTAGCGGCGCACCTCGGCAGCAACCAGGCAAGGTAGGCTTTTGCCATGAACCGAGCACGAACGTTGACCCCCCTCTACGGGCTGGCCGTGGCGGCCAGCGGACTTCTCCTTCCTGCCTGCGGCGTGTCGAAGGCCGACTACGACACCAAGACGCGGCAAGCGGAGGCCTCGGCAAAGGAAGCCGAGGACGCGAAGAAGGAGATCGTCCAACTCAAGCAACAGCTCTCGTCGGATGACCAGCAAGTCTCGCAACTCAAGGGATCGCTCGGCCTGGCGCAGGCGCAGGCCATCACCGACGATCAAAAGTCCGAGCTCGAAGAGGCCAAGCGCGCCGTGCAGGAGGCGCAAGAGCGCGGCAAGCTCCTCGACGACCTGCAGGCGAGGTTCAAGAAGATGATCGACGCCGGGCGGCTGAAGGTCACGACGCGCCATGGCCGCATCGTCCTGCAGGTCCACAACGACATCCTCTTCGACACGGGCGCCGCGGAGCTCAAGACCGACGGCAAGGCCGCCGTCGCCGAGGTCGCCGCGACGCTGAAGGGCGTGGGCACGAAGCGCTTTCAGGTGGCCGGTCACACCGACAGCGAGCCGATCACCGCCGAGACCAAGAAGAAGTACCCCACCAACTGGGAGCTTTCGACGGCCCGCGCGATCGCGGTCGTGAAGCTCCTCGTCGCCGACGGCGTCGAGGCGACGACCCTCTCCGCCGCCGGCTACGGCCCGTACGACCCGGTCGGCTCGAACGCGACCCCGGAGGGTCAGTCGAAGAATCGCCGCATCGAGATCACGCTCGTGCCGAACGTCGCGCAGATCGTCGCGGTGGAGAAGCTCGACGCCAAAAAATGAACGCTACGGCTTGGTGAACTTCAAAACGAAGCGATCCTCCGTCCCGAGCCGCGCGCCGGCCTCGCGCGGACTGCTGCTCCAGTCGCGCGCGTCGGCCGGATTGCGCAAGAACTCCCCCTTGGCGGCGAGCGTGAACCCCGCCGCCTTCACCTCGCTCTCGACGGCGCTTTGCTCGATGCGGTGCAGAGTCTTGACGTCCTTGAGGCCGTCGCCGTCCTTGGCGCTCGAATCCTCGATGACGTAGGCGCCGCCGGGCTTGAGGGCGTCGAAGACGGCGCGGTTCATCTTGGCGCGGTCGACGCCCGTCCAGACGGTGTCGTGGTACGTGAGAACGTTGACGACGAGGTCGAGGTTTTTGGCCTCGGGCGGCAGCGGGTCGTCGAACGCGCGATCCGAGCGGACGACCGCGCGGTCGGCGGGGAGCGCGAGCCGCGCGGACCACGGGGTCTCGAGGAACCTCTTGAGCCACTCCGGATCGTTCTGTCCGTAGACCTTGCCTTCGGGCCCGACCGCGCGCGCCAGAAGGTCGGTCGTGTAGCCGCCCCCCGCGCCGAGATCGGCCACGGTCATCGCATGGCCGACGCCCACGAACGCGAGAAACTCGGCCGGGTGCCGGGCCGCGTCCATCTTCTTGTCTTGATCGGTCCGGTCGCCGGCGGAGACGATCGCGCGGATGTCGTCTGCAGAGAGAGGCTGAGAGACCGGCGTCGTCGACCGCGCTGCGCTCGCCGCTGCAGGGGCTGGCGCGGCGCTGGACGCCGGGGCCGGACTCGCGGCGCCCGCGTTGGCCGCGCCTCCGCCGCAACCGGCAAGCTCCGCCAAGGCGGCGACGCCAGCGAACACGGAGAATGAGAAGACAAAGGATCCGCCAAGGTGCGCGCTTCGCATGGGCGCGCACCCTGGCACGGCGCGGAGAGCCGCGAAAGGGCCTAGCCTTTCGCGGCGCGTTTCCCGCCCGGAACGGCTACTCGCAAACTCCCGTCGTCGTTGACGAAGATCCGCTGCAAATTCCGCTGCAGCAGTCGGACCCCATCTCGCAGAGGGAGCCGGCACCCGAACCAGTGCAGCCGTCCCCGCTGTCGTCACCGCCGCCGTCGTCACCGCCGGTAGTGACGACCGTGCCGCCATCGTCGCCAGTGCTGCTCGAGCCGCCGCACTCCTGCAGGCACGAGGTCACTACGCACTGCTCGTAGTCGTCGCAGCTTTGCTGCTGGCTGTTGACACACTCGAGCGCCTGCGGGCAGCACGAGTTGACGATGCAGTCGACGCATCCCTGCGACGCGCCCGAGGACCCGCTGTACTGGGCGGCGAGCTCGGAGCACGAGGCGGAGCCGCCGCCGGAACCCGAAGGCTCTCCGCCGCTGCTGCTGCTTGTGGTTGAGACCAGTGGTGGAGCGCCCGTGCCGCTGGTGATCAGCGGCGGCGAGCTTTGACCGCCCGTCAGTAACGGCGGTGTGCTCTGACCGCCCGTCAGCAGCGGCGGCGAGCTTTGACCCCCGCTAAGCAGCGGCGGCGTGCTGATGGTGCCGCCCGGCCCCGATCCGCTCGTTTGGCTTGTGGAGACCTGGACGGAGTCGGTCTCTTGCTGCGGGCCGGCGCCGCCGCATGCTCCAACCGCGCCAGCCAATGCAAACGTCAGCGCGACGCGCCTCATAGAGATCCCATTCTCCAGGTTACCACAGGAACTGACCGAAGATGGCTGAGGTCCCCGTCGTGAAGCTGACGTCGGTCGACCCGCCCTTGGGGGGGAAGGCGATGTTCAGGGCGACGCCGGTTTTTGCGCCGAAGGAGAAGTGGTCGGTGACGAAGTACTCGCCGCCGAGGCCGGCGTTGAGGGCCAGGTCCATGTTCGCTTCTGCGTTGTTGGCGATATAGAGGCCCGGCTCGACGAAGGGCATGAAGTGCTCGAACCTCATGAAGTAGTAGCGGAGGCCTCCGTCGATCTGGAACAGCTGCGTCTGGCCGGACAAAGACGAGATATTGAGCCCGAGGTCGGCGCGAATAGCCATGTTCTCGGCGAGGAAGTACGTGAATCCAAACGTCGGATCGCCGCCATTGGGCAGGCTGACCTGGATACCCATCTCACCCGCGTGCGTGGGTGAGCCAGAGGGCGCCTCGGGAGCGGGCGCGGGGGCGGGGGTCGGCGCCGGAGCTGCCGCCGGTGGGGGCGGAGGAGGCGGAGGAGGAGGGGGCGGAGGAGGCGGAGGAGGCGGAGGGGGCGGAGGAGGCGGCGCCGCTTGGGCGGGAGCGGCCACCGCGAGAACCAGCGCGGCCGACGTGCCGAGAATCGAAAGAACGACAGCGGTTGTACCGAGTCTACGGAAGCGCATTGCCATTTCTCCTTGAACGCGCCGCGCCTACTGGCAGTCGCGACGAAACGTTTGGGCACGACCTACAGGCAACCGGCCCGCAAGGTCAAGTTTCACCAGCGTTGCCGCCAGATAAATCAGTGAGAGCGTAATGCGGACGTCGACCGCAGTCGCTTGGGCGCGACGGCGCGGTAGCTCTCGCCCACCCGGTCGGCGACGTCGTCCCAGTCGACGCGCGCGGCGTCGACCCGAACGCCGAGCCATCCACGGCTGCCGATGTACGCCGGCAGGTAGAACCTCTTGGGTTCCTTGCGAGCGAGCGTCTCGGCCTTGGGGCGAGACACACGGACGCAGACTCCGATCGCGGCGTCGCCGTGATGGTTATCGAGAAAATAAGCGAACGCCTTCTTGCCCACCCTGAAGGTCGCGTGCCTGCCCTCGCGAACGAAGGCGGCCTCGGGGAGGGCGAGACACACCCGGGTGATGCGCTCGAGCGCCGCCTTCGCGCGGGCGCCGTCGGTCGTCGGACGCACGGGCGGCGGCTTCTGCGGCTGGACTCCCGCGCGCACGACGCTCTTCGGCGCGACGTCCGCCCAGCCCCTCTCCAGGAGAATCGCCAGGTCGATCCAGTCCGTATCCGGCCGGTCGAGGCGGACGCCGACCCACCCCTTCACCCCCACGTAAGGAGGGACGAAGAAGCGGTCCGGCGAGTCTGCGACGCGCGCGTGCTGTTCGTCGAGCGCGGCCTTGCACCAGGCGGCGATCCGTCCGTCCGCGTGATGGTCGTCGACGAACATCGCGAACATCCGCCCGCGCACGTGAAACGACGGCGTCCCATGGGAGAGCTTCTCCTCCGCGCCTGGAAAACCCGCGCAGATGGCCCGCAAGCGAACGAGGATCCTGTCTGACGCCGACGCAATCGTCCTTGCCGCCCGAGCCACGCGACCAGCATACCGGACAACGCAGCGCCGCGATTCGTCATCCAAGACCGACAGACCGTCGAAATCACTACGGCCCGTTCGATGGACGGACGGGGCCGTTGTATAGCCCTGGGCAGTTCCGATGATGTGGCTCGTTCGCATGGCGCTCCGGCGCCCCTACACGTTCGTCGTGATGTCGATGCTCATCGTCATCCTCGGCGTCGTGACGATCCTGCGGATGCCGACGGACATCTTCCCCGACATCGACATCCCGGTCGTCTCGGTCGTCTGGGCCTACCCCGGCCTCGCCCCCGAGGAGATGGAGAAGCGCATCGTCAACAACTACGAGCGCGGCCTGACGACGACGGTCAACGACATCGAGCACATCGAGAGCCAGAGCTTGACGGGCATCTCGGTCATCAAGATTTTCTTCCAGCC
>PLIR01000371.1 GCA_003139415.1 Myxococcales bacterium
CGGGGAGGCTCGATGCTGGGTCGTTCGCCGCGTTGGCTCATCGCGACCGCCGTCGTGACGCCGGTGGTCCTCCTCCTCTCGTGGATCCCGGTCGCTTTCTATTGGCCCGAGGCCCTGATCGACACCTCGGAGACGATTCACCATGTCCGGTGCATCGTGGTGACGTTTGGCCTCGCGGTCGGACCGTTCGTGGCCTTCGCGCGCGTGCGTCGCGGCAGCGATCCGATTAGGCCATGGCTCACGGGTGCCGCCATCGGGACGGCTGCGGCGGCGTGGGGCGCGGTGGCCCTTCCTCTCATCTGCGGGTTCACGTCCGCGCGCCACATGCTCATCGGCCACGTGCTCCCTGTGGTCCTCATCGCCGCGGTTGGCGCGGCGCTCGGCCAGTGGCTGGTGGCGATCCGCGCCAAGACGGAGTAAAGCGCGGGCTCTTGGATTCACGCGCGGCATCCGAGCGCCCCAGGCGTCCCGGGCGCATTCTGATGGTCTCTTCGGAGGTCGAGTCGCTCGCACGGACGGGCGGGCTCGGCGACGTCGTCGAGGCCCTTTCCCGATCCTTGTCGTCCTTGGGGGCTGACGTCGTGGTGGTCACGCCCAAGTACGGCGTGACGCGCGTGCCGGTCGATGCGCGCTGGTGGACTCGCCCCGTGGTCGCGCCGCTCGGCCTGGGGCATGCTCGAGAGCTCGGCGTCCTCGAGGCGCGACTCGGCGGCGGCGCGGCGTCCATATCGTCGCGGACGCTCCCGCCGCGCGCGTGCATGCTGGCGGACTCCCAGCTCTTCGACCGCGCCGGCCTCTACGGGGACCGCGACGGGCCCTTCACCGACAACGCGTTCCGCTTCGCGACGCTCTCGAGCGGGGCGCTGGCGGTGGCCGAACAGGCGTGGGGGGGCGCGCTGCCGGACGTTGTCCACGCTCACGACTGGCACGCGGCCTTCGCGGTCATCTATGCGCGTCGCGAGCGCGGAGCTGCCTGGGCCAAAGTCCCGAGCATCGTCACCATCCACAATCTCGCCTTTCAGGGCCAAACCTCGCCGGCCGAGATCGACTACCTTGCCCTCCCGCGCGACGGGTGGGACGCCGGCTGGTTTCGTCACGAGGGCAGCGTGAACCCGTTGAAGGGCGCCATCGAGATCGCCGATCGGGTGACGACGGTGAGCGAGACCTACGCTCGCGAGATCCAGCGCTGGCCGAACGGCTACGGACTCGACGCTCACTTGCGCTGGCATCGCAACAAGCTTGTCGGCATCGTCAACGGCATCGACGTGGACGCGTTCGACCCGTCGACCGACGGCGCCATCGAACGTCGGTACGGCGCAGCCGATCTTGGCGAGGGAAAGCGGGCCTGCAAGGCCGCGCTTTGCGCGGAACTCGGCCTCGACGCCGACCCGACGGCGCCGCTCTTCGCGGTCGTCTCACGTCTGCAGTACCTTAAGGGGATCGACTTGCTGCTCGCGGACCTCCCGGCGCTCGTCGATCGAGGCGCGCGCGTCGCGCTCGTGGGAACCGGAGAACGCGATCTCGAATCGGCCCTCCTCGGCGCGGCCCGCCGCTGGCCCGGCCGGGTTGCCGCGCGCGTTGCGTTCGATCCCGCGCTCGCGCGTCGTGTCTTCGCGGGTGCCGACTTTCTCGTGGTGCCGTCGCGGGACGAGCCGTGCGGCCTTACGCAGATGTACGCCATGCGCTACGGCGGCATACCGGTGGTGACTCCGGTCGGCGGACTTCGGGACACCGTCGATCCCGTGGACCTCGCTCACGCGAGCGGGACCGGCGTGGTCTCGGCAGGCGCCGACGTCGCCTCCCTGCTCCTCGCGCTCGAGGAGGCCTTGGCCCTCTGGCGTGACGACATCGGCATGGGCTCGCTCCGGGCGCGGGCCATGGCGCGCGACAGTTCTTGGGCGAAGAGCGCGCGAAAGTATCTCGATCTGTATCGGAGCCTCGGGGTCTGACAGGCGCGCGCGGGCCGCTGCTAACGCTTGGCGAGCCGCATACGGCGGCGGTCCTCGGCAGCCGCTTGGTCGGCGCGCTCCGCATCCGTCTCGAGTCGTAGCGCGGGCACCGGGGTGGGCCTCGCATCATCGCCCATGGCCACGAACGTCACGCGGCAATCGACGGTGGGCCAGCTCTCACCGGTCACAGTGTTCTCACCGCTCACCCTCACGTCGATCTCCATCGACGTCCTGAACGTCGCGACGACGTACGCACGCAGCCGGACGACCTGGCCGACGCGCACGGGCCCGCGAAAGTACAGGTCGTCCACGAAAGCGGTCACGCAGGGCCTGCCGGCGTGACGCTGAGCGCAGATGGCAGCGCAAAGATCGACCCAGGCCATGATCTGGCCGCCGAAGACCGTGCCGAACGGGTTGGCGTGCTGGGGCAGCACGTACTCCGTCATCTCGGTGACCGAGGTGCTCCGCGGCTTGGGGTCTGCCGTCATGCCCGAGCGCCCCAGCTCGGGTGCCCCTGGCCAAGCCATGCCGTGAACGCCGCCCTTGCGCCCGCGGAGGCATCCGGCTTCGCGACGATCTTCACACGATCTTGCCGCTGGCCGTCGAGCACGGCGGGTACTGAGACGATACGGCCGTCGCGAGCGACGAGCAGGTCCACCGTCGCGCCGGGTGTCCGCCCGCGCAGGGCGGCGTCGACGTTCACGCCGTCGATGCGCTGGCCGTCGAGCGCCAGGAGCTCGTCGCCGGGATCGATTCCCGCGCGCCAAGCGGTCGATCCCCGCGTGACCGAAGAGACGAACGCGCGTCCGCCCTCCGGACGCAGGCGCAGCCCGAGGGAGCAGGGCGGCGCGTCGGCCCGCGCGGATCGTTCGATGACACATCCGACGTGGGCGAGCGGCCGCGCGTAGTCGATCTCGGCGGGCGCATGGATCCATGCGTCGAACAGATCGCCGAGCGGCACACCCGCGACGTGCTCGAACACGCGCTGCATCGCGTCTTCCTCGACCGGGTGTCCCGTCTCGCCGTGGGCTTGCCAGAGGTGCGCCAGGACGGCGTCGAGCGTCGCGCGCCCGTTCGTCCGTGCGCGGATCTCGAGATCGAGGAGGGCGCACACGACCTCGCCCTTTCGGTAGTAGCTCACGCTGCTGTTCTGCGAGTTCTCATCGGGGCGATAGAGCTTGATCCAGGCGTCGAAGCTCGCGTCTTCGAGGCCGTGAACGAGGCGCCCGGGCGTTACGTCGAGGTAGGCGATCTCGGCGGCGAGGTGATCGAGGTATTCCTCGATCGTGCAGAGCCGCGCGAGTGCCAGCACACGCCAGTCGTAGTAGCTCGTGCCGCCCTCGAACCACCAGAGCAGGCGCGTATAACACTCCTCGCCGTAGCGATACGGGGTGAGACCCGCGGGGCGGATGCGCTTGACGTTCCACGCATGAAAGACCTCGTGCGCGACGAGGGAGAGCAGGTCGAGATACCCTTCGCGCGTCGCGAAACTCGTCGGCGAGGCGACGAGGGCGGCGCCGGCGGCGTGTTCGAGCCCGCCGCGGCCTCGCGTCGACAAGTGAAGGAGCAGATCGTACGTGCGATAGGGAAGCGATCCGCCGAAGAGCTTCGCCTCGGTCTCCACGATGGTGCGGGTGTCTTCGACGAGGCGTCGTGCGTCGGCGTCGCCGGCCGTGCCCGCCGGCCAGATCGCGTAGCGGTGCGGTCTGCCGAGGACGTCGAAGGATTCTTCGCGGTGCGTCCCGATCTCGATGGGTGAATCGAGCAGCGTATCGAAATCGTCGGCCGCGAACGCTCGCACCCCGCGAGGCAGGTCACCCGCGGGCGCCGGAGCCAGCGCCGTCGCGACACGCCAGTCTTGGGGAACGGCGATCTCGACGCGGGCGCCGAGCTCCTCTCGCCCCTCGATGCCAAGGAAGATGGCCGCTCCGACGAGAAACGCGTGCGTCGCATCGACATGGTTCGTCCGCACCGTGAGTTCGCCGGCGTACACGCGATAGCGGACGGTCACATGCTCCGCTCCGCCGGTGTCGACCCGCCACGCGTTCTTGCGGATCTTCGTAGCCCGCGCCGGTCGACCCGCGGCCAGTCCTTCTACGTGACGAGCGTACTCTCGCAAAAGATAGGAACCGGGGGTCCACGCGGCCATGAACAAGACGAGGGCGTCCGGCAAGGCGAAACCGGGGTGGGGCGACACCGTCGATTCGATTTCGACGAGGTGCGTGTGGGGCGCCGGGATCGCGATGCGGTGGACGATCGAGAGAGGCGTCATGGGCGGCCCCCAAACTAGCACCGCTGTCTCGCCGCCAAGGCGCTACACGACGGGCGTCTCGACGCGCTCGCCCGCGGTTCCGAGGCCTACTTGCGTCGCTCGCGCAGCAGTCGCTCGAGGGCGGCACCCGCTCCGCGCGCCAACTCCACGATGCGCTCGGACGAGGCGCTGATGTCCGTCAGGTCGTGCGCCACGACGACAGCGACCGGTTTGCCGGCCGCATGGACGGCGACCAAAGCGACATCCGAAGGTGGAGCCGAGTCCATGACGGCGAGCAGAGGCGCGTGCCGCTCGTCCTTCGGGAGCCGGGCGAAGCGTGCACCGGGCCGCTCGAGGGCCTCGTGGAGGATCGTCGGCGAGGCGTTCGGGAGGCGAACGCGCCGGATGGCGTCATGGTGGGCGAACTCGGGAGAGCAGGCCCACCCCGTCAGAGCATCCTTGCGGACGGCGAGCACTGCGACCTGACGGGCGACGGCCCGGGCGCCGGTGACGAGCAGATCGAGGATCCGGTCGCGGTCCTCCGCGATGGCCATCTCCGCCAGGACGAAGCGGGCCTCCGCCGGGGGAGGCTGGGGAGGCCGGTTCGTGGGAGTCCGGGGTGGGG
>PLIR01000079.1 GCA_003139415.1 Myxococcales bacterium
GGCGTCACTGCGTCACTGAAGGACGTGGTCTCGGACCCTGTTGACGGATCCGAGGTACCACCAGCCACCCTTGCGCCCGCGCCCACGTTAGCGCCCGCGCCCGCGCCCGCGCCCGCGCCCGCGCCCGCGCCCGCGCCCGCGCTCGCCGCCTAGGCCGGCAGCACCAGCCGGAACGTCGCTCCTCCCATGTCCCCCGTCGCCACGGAGATCGACCCGTGGTGCGCCTCCGCGATCCCCCGCGCGATAGCCAGCCCCAGCCCGGCACCCCCCGCCGCCCGGCCGCGCGACCCTTGCTTGTACCGGTCGAAGATCGTGTCCCTCGCCTCGGGCGCGCCGCCCGGTCCCGTGTCGGTCACCTCGAACACCACGTGCGGTCCCTCGCGGGCCACACGCACCCGCACGCGCCCGCCCCGCGGCGTGAACTTCAACGCGTTGGCCACGAGGTTGTCGACGGCCTGGCGCAGCTTGCCCTTGTCCGCGCGCAGCGTCACATCGAGCGACCCCTCGAACGACAAGGCCACCCGCCGCCTCGTCGCGATGGGCGTGAACACCGCGAGCACGGGCTCGATGATCGCGGCGGCCGTGATGGGCCTCGGTTCGACCGAGAAGACGCCCGCCTCGAGGCGGCTCGCCACGAGCACGCCGTCGACGAGGCGCGCCATCTCCGCGCACATGCTTCGGATCTGCGCGATGGTCGACGCGCGCTCGGGCGGGGGGAGGTCGTCGGACTCGAGCAGCTCGGCGATGAGATTGAGCGAGGCGAGGGGGTGCCGCAGGTCGTGCACGAGCATGGCGACGTGATCGCGCCGCTGCGCTTCGAGCATTCGCTTCAGCCGGTACGTCTCGAGCGCGGCGCGTACGCGCGCGACGAGCTCCCTCGAGTCGATGGGCTTGGTCAGGTACGCGTCGGCGCCTTCCTTGAGGCCCGCCTCGATCGCGTGCGGCTCGCGCCTCGCTGCCGTCAGCATGATGACGGCGGGACCCCCGTTGCGCCGCGCGCGCAGGCGCCGGAGCACCTCGACGCCGTCGACGCCCGGCATCGACACGTCGAGCAGGACGACCTCCGGTTCGTGCTCGTCGACCTTGCGCAGGGCCTCGAGGCCGCCGGGCGCCGTGCGGACGCGGTGACCGTCTTCCGTCAGCACGGCCTCGTAGAGGGCCAGCGTGTCGGGGAAGTCGTCGACCAGCAGCACGTCGCCATCGGCGTCGCCGAGCGTCGAGAGCGACGGCCCGCCCGTCACGATGCCACCTTGATCGGCGACTCGGACGGCGCGAGCGCAGCCGACGACGGCGCCGCGCCCTTCGCCTCGGCCGCCGCCGACAGACGCGGCAAGATGAGCGTGAACGTCGACCCTTCGCCCTGCCGCGACCGCACCTCGATTTCGCCGCCGAGCGCGCGCGCGAGACGGCGCGACAGCGCCAGCCCCACCCCCGTGCCGTCGTAGCGGCGTCCGTCGCCCGCCTCGAGCTGGTGGAAGTCCTGGAAGAGCTCCTTCATCGCGTGCACGGGGATGCCGATGCCCGTGTCCTGCACCGAGATGGCGACCTCGTTGGTCGTCTCCTGCACCGTCACGACGACGTCGCCCTCGTCGGTGAACTTGATCGCGTTGGCGAGCAGGTTGAGAAGGATCTGCCGGACGCGCTGCGCATCGGTGACCGTCTCGATGGGCGTCTCGGCGCCGGTCACCGTCAAGCGCAGGTTCTTGCCGGAGCGAAGGCTCTCGACCTCGGCCACGCACGCCCGCGCGAGGATGGCGACGTTGACGGGCGCGAGGCGCACCTCGACCCGCCCGGCCTCCGCCTTGGCCAGATCGAGCACGTCGTTGATGAGGCCGAGCAGGTGATCGCCGTTGCGCTTGATGCGCTCGAGCGACTCTCTCGCGCGCGCCGAGAGCTGCTCTTTGGGAGACGTCAGCAGCAAGTCTGCGAAGCCCAGGATGGCGCTGAGCGGCGTGCGAAGCTCGTGGCTCATCGACGCGAGGAAGGCGGTCTTGACCATGTTCGCGCGCGTCAGTCGCTCGCCCTGCTCGGTCAACGCGATGCTCTTCTCGCGCAGCCGGTCGTGCGTCCAGGCGTTGTGCAGGGCGACCGCGAGCTGCCTCGTCGCGTCGCGCACGGCCTCGACGGCGTCCTTCGCCGGCGCGTGGATGCCCGCGATCACGATCGCGCCCGCACCCTCGTTGCCGAGGGCCACGGGGTAGGCGAGCACCCAGCGCAAGGGGGCGTGGCCGATGCCCAGATCGAGCGACGGCAGCGGGTCGCCGAGCTCGTCGCCGACGAGGAAGACCGGCTCGCGCTTCTCCATGACGTTCTTCGGCAGGCCGTCCGCGCTGAAGTTGCTGTGGTCGATCGCGCGCCCGTCGGATGCCGTCGCCTGGACGGGCACGAGGCGATTGGCGTCGTCGAGGAGATACACGGTGCCCACCTGAGCGTCCGCGAGCCGGACGAGGGTGTGAAGACCGCCGGTCGCCAGCGCGCTCACGTCGAGGGCCTTGAGCTCGCGCACGAACTCCGCGTACGCACGCGCGCGGGCGTCGCGCATGGCGAGGGCCGCGTTGGCGCGCATCAACTCGTCGAGGGCCCGCTCGCGGTCCGCGAGGGTGGCGCGCAGGCTGGCGTCCTTGTCGAGGAGCAGGCCGTTCATCTTCGTCAGGCTGCGCGCGACCGCCCCGAGCTCGTCCTGGCGTAGGCCGATCGGCGAGCGCATGGGATCGAGACGCTCGAGCCGTCCGGTCGCGCTCATGGCAAGCTCGAGCTGCGCCGTCGTGCCGGCGATGTCGCGAGCGATCCACGCGCCGCTGCCGAGCGCGATGATGATCGCCAACAGCAGGACGGTGCGCGTCGCCCGCTGCGAGTCGCCCGCCGACTCGAACGCGGCGTGCTCGCGCGCGTCGGCCTCGTCGAGGGCGTGGCGGCGAAGGTCGGCGAGGATGGCGCGCATCTCGTCGGTGCGCGACTTGCCCTCGTCGGCCACGGCGGCGTCGGGCACGTGGCCCTTCTCGCGCTCGGCGATCTGCGGCTCGCTGACGTCGGTGATCCAGTCGTGCACCATGCGTCCGAAGGCGGCGACGCGTTCGTCCTCCATCCCGTTCTCGGCCACCGCCTGCGCTTCGGCCAGCAAGCCCTCGAGCTCGCGGCGCGCGTGCTCGTACGGCTCGAGGAACGTGCGCCCGCCCGTCAGCAGGAAGCCGCGCTTGCCCGTCTCGAGGTCGGCCATCAGGCGCAGGAGCTGCTCGGCGTCGTCGGCGAGCTTGAGGTCGTGCTGCACGAGGCGCTCGAACTGCTGCTCGAGCTCCTCGTGCGCGCGGTTCGCGCGCGAAAGGCCGACGCCGAGCACGAGCACGACGAGCAGTGAGCTCAGCAGGATCCGCCAAAAGAGGGCGCTCTTGAGGATATGCACTTACAGCCGAGCCTCGCCGGGTCAGTGTACTCCCGATCGCCGCCCACCACTCCGATGAGAGGCGTCGGTCTAGCGACCCACCCACGCCCCGGCGCACGACAGGATCCAGGCGATCGGCGACAGCGCGATCGCGAACACGAGCGTGAAGGGCGCGGCGAAGCCCAGCGCCACGAGCGTGATCGTCAGGGCGAGGACGCTTGCCAGGGCCGGCTCGAGCAGTGTCTGCACACCGGCCGCGCGGGCGATGAGCCACCCGCTCGTCGGAAAGGAGCCGAGTAGCCCCGCGCCGAGGAGCAGGGCCGGGGCCGCGGATCCGATCTCCTTCTCGTCCACCGTCGATAGGTCGATGTGCAGCGAGCGGGCCGCCACGACGCCCGCGGCGATGCCCACGATCATCGACCCGAGCGTGACGAGCGCCCCCAAGGCGATCCACCGGACTTTGACCGGCTCGTCGGCGCGCTGCAGCGCCGAACGCACGGCCGAGAGGCTCGGTGGCCTCGGAAAGAACGACCGGCTCCCGGAGATGGAAGGCAGGGCCCGCTCTTCCGATCGACGGCGCGAGAGCAGGTCGCGCCAGAGCACCCCGGAGACGATCCCCATCCCCGCCAGAAGTGGCGTCACCGCGAGGAGCGCGCCCGGCCCGCGCCCGTACACGAAATGCGCGTACAGGCCGTGGGCGGCGATGGCCGCGACGAAAGCGAGGGGAAAGACGGGCAGCCGTTGCCTCTTCGACTGCTTGGCCCGCCCGAGGGCGTACCCCCAGAGGCACGCGAAGAACACGTGCGCCGGCAGGGCGACCATCACGCGCGCCACCCAGATTGCACCGGTTGGGTGGGCGCGGAGCACGGCCGCACCCTCGACCGCGGCGAAGCCGAGCGCGGAGGCCGCCGCATGGACGACGCCGTCGTACTCCTCGTTGATGTGCTTCGAGAGAAACGCGGGCCACGCGGCGGCGACCTTGCCGGCTTCCTGCAGCGGCGCGACGACGAAGAAGAGAAAGACGAGCGCGCCGCTCTCGCCCGCGTCGGACACCTGCACGTCGAGCCCCGTCAGCGCGGTGGCGCGGCTCGTGACGAAGAGGGCGGCGACGGCGGCCAGGGCGCCGAGCGCAAATGTCGCCGCGACGAGGGCCGGGGGCTCGCGTCGCGGATCGGTCCTGCGAAGGAGGGCGACGAAGAAACCCGCCGGAACCGCCGCGAGAAGCAGCCACCGCAACGTCGCCAGCACAGCGCCAGTGTATCTCGGCTTAGAAGTGGATCCCGAGGTGGGCGCCGCCGACGACGCCGAGGCCCGCGCTCGATCCGGACTGGTCGTAGAGCTTCTGCTGCTGAGCTGTCAGCGGGACGCCCGAAGCCTGCTGCGCCATCTGGACCGTGGCGGGGATGGGGACGGGCGGCCGTTCGAGGATCAGAAACTCGGCGTTGACCTCCGCGCCGACCGAGAAGAGGCTCGAGAAGTAGACGTCGATGCCGAACATCGGACCGACGTTGAATCCGTGCACGTTGACGTCGGAGGTCGTGCTCGTCCCGGCGGCCATCGCCGACGCCACGGCGCCCGAGCTGAGGCCCCCGACGGTCACGTAGCCGCCGCGCGCGCCGAAGTACGGATCGATGTGCCAGATGCGCATGTGCAGCGCAGCCTCGGCGTCGAGCTCCCAGAGGTTGAACGCGGAGAGCTGGAGGTCTCGCGCACGCACCCCCACGCTGAGGAAGAACAGACGCACGCCCGCGCCCACGTCGAACTCTCCGCCGGTGCTCGTCGTTTGCTGCAGCTGCAGGTTGCTGGCGCTGAGCGAGGCCATGTTGGTGTATGCCCCGCCGCCCCCCGCCGTGATGTAAACCCACTCGAGCCCGAGCCCGCTGTCGGCGCTCTCTTCCACCGGCTTCACGGGGGGGAGCGGCGCGGCGTTGTCCGGGTCCTCGGGGGCGGGGGGCTGCAAGTCCTGGGCGGACGCCGGCGGCGCCGCGAGCAGGATCCCCATCGTGGCCGCGGCGGCGAACGCGGGCGTCCGCTTCATGCCTCCTCCGCGAGCGAGGACGTGAGCAGCGACCCCTCGTCCCCGTCGGACTCGAGCGGAACCGCGACCCGGTAGTCCTCGCTCAGCCACTTGCCGAGGTCGATCTGCTTGCAGCGTATGGAGCAGAAAGGCCGCGCGGAGTCATGAGCCCGCGCGGCCGAAGGCCGACTGCAGATCGGACAGGCGTTCATCCGACAGATCATAGCGCAGCTCGCTGCCAAGCTTGGCCGCGACCGCTACGGCCCCCGGCGTGGCGCCGGGGGGACCTATGATGAGACGAGGACGGTGAGAACCGTTGCCTCGGCGAGCCTACGGGCTGTCTGTCAGTCGGTGGCCGCGTCGGATGCGTCCGTGGCGGTCCAGCTTGCGGCGTCGGATGCGTCCGTGGCGGCGTCCCAGGTGGCCGCGTCCGTGGCAGCGTCCCAGCTTGCGGCGTCGGATGCGTCCGACCATGCGGCGTCCGTCTCGGCGTCCGTCGTGGCGGCGTCCCAGCTAGCCGCGTCGGATGCGTCGGTGGCGGCGGCATCGCTCGCGTCGCTGGCGGCCGCATCGGTCCCGGCGTCCGTCGTGGTCGACGTTTCGGGTGTCGACGTCGCGTCCGAGATCTCCCCGGAATCCTCGCCTCCGTCCACGGTCGTTCCAGGCGAACCCGGCGTCGAGGACGACGAGCAACCGGCGACGTTCATCGACGTGAACGCGACGAACACGCCCAAGGACAGACCAGCAAACCCCAGACCGACTACACGACGAATTTGCATAAGAGCCTCCACGACGTCACACGGGTGACAGACCGGGCTCTACCTCGCTTTGTCTCAACGGGACAAGCGAATTCTACCGAGGCCACCCATGTTCAACTGCGCTGAAACATTGGCGAAACGCCCCAGTGATTTCAGGCGGATGCGCGGCGTGCCCCGCGGCGGCGAGGTCACTCCTCGGCGGTCGCGCCCTCGACGGCACCCTGCACGGAGGCCAGGGCGCTCGGCTGCACGGCCAGGCCCGGTGCCACCGAGTCGTCACACGACCGCTCGAGGAGCTCGACGACGTCCATCTGCTTGACGGTGTCTTCCAGGCTCTTGCTCTTGATGCCGTCGGTCAACATCGTCATGCAGAAGGGGCAAGCGCTTGCGACCGTCTTGGCGCCCGTGTCGAGCAGCTGCAACGTTCGCTTCACGTTCACGCGATCCTGGTTCTGCTCCTCCATGAACATCTGCGCGCCGCCGGCGCCGCAGCAGAGCCCGCGCTGCTTCGTCCAGTACTCCGGCTCGACGAGCTCGACGCCGGGGATGCGTCGCAGGATCTCGCGCGGAGGATCGTACACGCCGTTGTAGCGCCCGAGGTAGCAAGAGTCGTGGTAGACGACGCGCCCTTCGACGGGCTTGCTCGGCACGAGCTTGCCCTCGGCCACGAGGCCGAGCAAAAAGTCCGTGTGGTGGACGACGTCCACCTTGAGTCCGAAGTCCGGATACTCGTTCTTCAGCGTGTTGAAGCAGTGGGGGCACGTCGTGACGATCGTCCGCGCGCCGCCTTGCTCCTTGTAGCCGTTGACGGTCGCCGCGTTGCCCTCGGCCAGCATCGCGAAGAGAAACTCGTTGCCCGCGCGCCGCGCCGGGTCGCCGGTGCAGTTCTCTTCCTGGCCGAGGATCGCGAAATCCGTCCCGGACATCTTGAGCAGCTTGGCCGTGGCGCGGGCGATCTTCTTGGCGCGCTCGTCGTAGCTCGCGGCGCAGCCCACCCAGAAGAGCACCGGCGCCTTCGGGTTGTCGCTCATCGTCGGGATCGACAGGCCGTCGGCCCACCCCGCGCGATCCATCCGCGACAGGTTCCACGGGTTGCCGTTCGACTCCATCCCCTGGAACGGCTTCGAGAGCGTGTGCGGGAACTCGCCCTTCACGAGCACGAGGTTGCGCCGCATGTCGACGATCTTGTCGACGTAGGAGATGAGCACGGGACATTGCTCTTCGCAGGCGCGGCACGTGGTGCACGCCCAGAGGACGTCCGGGTGGACGATGTCCGGGACGAGGTTCATCGTCTCGACGCCGCCCTCGGCCGTGGACGTCGTGCCCGCGCTGGTGTCGAGGGTGCCGCTGGCGGCGCTCTGCCCCTCGCTCGGGGCGGCCGCCGCCACGCCGTTCGCGCTGTTGGCCTTCGCGGCGCCCTTGGAGACCCACTGCTCTTCGTGGGCGTACAGGTGATCGCGCAGGGCGAGCGTCAAGTGCTTGGGACTGAGGATCTTGCCCGTCCTGTGCGCGGGGCAGTTGTCCGAGCAGCGGCCGCACTCGGTGCACGTGTAAAAGTCGAGGATCGCCTTCCAGCTGAATTGCTGGATGCGCGCCACGCCGACGGGGAGCGCCATCGGATCGGGGGCCTCGCCCGCGGCGCCGACCTGCTCCATGAGCTTCTCGGCGCTCTCCGCCATCGGCGTCAGGCGGCCCGCAGGGCTCAGGCTGCGGAAGAAGACGTTCGGGATCGCCGTGATGACGTGGAAGTGCTTCGAGTGCGGGAGGAGGTTCAGGAAGATGAGCGGCAGCGTGGCGTGCGTCCAGTACCCGGCGCGCGCGACCCATGTCAGCGTGGCCGCCGAAAGCCCCTGGAAGAACATCGCGAAGAGCGAGCCCGCCGGCCCCGGCCACGCCGACCAGGCGCCCGTCCAGCGCTCGGCGCCGTAGGGCGCGAGGATCCTGTGCGCCGTCGCGCATTGGGCGGCCGTGCCCGTGTGCGCCGCGCCGTCGCAGAAGGCGCCGACCTTGGCGCCGAGGGCGAGCGTCGCGCCGTCGTACGTCATGTCGGCGACCATCATGGTGAAGATGATCCCGAGGATGAGCAGGCCCTCGAGCGAGAGGGCCATGCGCTTGGGCTTGGCGACGAGCCGGTAGTAGAAAAATACGAGCGTGCCGAAGATGACCAGCGTCGCCATCACGTCTTTGACGAATTCGTACGTCTCGCCGAGCACCGTCCCCGGGTTGAGGACGAAGAGGTTGAAGGGCGCGTAAAACCCGCGGCCCCACAGCACGAGCGTGCGAAAAAGAAGGATGACGAAGCCGAAGAAGATGAACTTATGCGCGATCCCGGCCGGGTTGTAATAGTCCATTTTCTCCTGGCGGAACGCGTACCTCCAGGTGCCCTTCGCGCGCGCGTCCAGGTGATCGAGGCGGCTCGCCGGCCCGCCGATCTGCAAGAGCTTCCAGCGGCGCAGCGCGGACCAGCCGAACAACCCATTCGCGGCCGCTATCAATACGAACATCGCCATCGCGCCCATCGCCGTCTCTCCCGTCCTCAGAACCCCGTTCTCGAATCGTCGTCGCACCGTGAGGCGCGCGAGACTCGATGCCGAGCGCGCCGAGGGCTAACGCTTCTATAGGGTTGCAGGCGATCGCGTCAAACGTGGCCGACCTCGCTTGCCGTTCGGGTTAGGATGGGATTTGTCTCGTGAGGCCCAAGAAAGTCGACTTCTACGGCCTCCCGAGGCCCGTGCAGGAGCGGTTCGCGGCGGCCACCCGGCGGTCGGCGCCCCCGGCGCCACTGCTGTACGCGCGCGCACCCCGCACGGCGGCGTGGGCGTCGCTGGCGGCGAGTGCGGCGGCGACGGCCGTGGCGGTCATCGTGCTGCGCATCGGCTTCGGTGACCCGGCGAGCTCCTTGGCGATCCACGGGGGCAAGATGCTCACCGTCGACGTCCTGCTCTTCGCCGCGTCGGCGTACGGCGTGATGCACGCGCTCGGGATCCTGCGCGCGTTCGACACGCTGCCCTGGCGGGCGGGGACGTACCTCTTTCCGGGGTGTGTCGTCGAGGCCGAGGGGCCCGTCCTCAACGTGTGGGCGGTCGGCGAGGCCGAGGCCGTCGAGCAGGTCGCCCAGCCGTCAGGGTTGGTGCTGCGGATGCCCGACGGCACGCGCGTGGTCGTCCCGGCGTCGAGCCCGGAGCAGAGGGAGCGGGCGAGCGCGGCCCTCGGCTCGCTGCGCTCGCAGCTGACGCGCGCCATCGCCGAAGAAGACATGCACATGCTCGCGGAGCTCGATCCGCTGCACGACAGCGCCTTCTCGAGCCCCATCGGGCCCACCGAGAAGATGAAGCGCAAGATGCTGGTGTCGGCGCGCTTCGACTGGGCGATCGCCGCGGCGGTCGGGGTGGTCGTGGGCCTCGCGCTCGGCGAGACGCGCAACGCGATGAGCGACAACGCGATGATGCGCGTCATCGGCCCGACGGCCTCGGCGGCGACGTACCGGCAATACCTCGAGCGCGGGGGCCACTTCTCGGACGACGTGCGCGACAGCCTCCTGCCGCGCTCCGAGCTCCGCGAAGCCGAGGCCAAGGGCACCGTCGAGGCCGTCCAGGACTTCGCGAAGAGCCACCCGTCGTCCAAGATCCAGCCCGAGATCGACGCGGCGCTGCGGCGGGCGCTGCTCGCGCAGCTCGCGACGGCGAAGAGCGTCGGCACCGTGACGGCGCTCGGCGACTTCGCCGCGAAGTACCCCGGGCACGTGGTCGACCCGGAGATCAAGGCCGCGAAGCACGCGGTTTTCGTCCGGGCGCTCGAGGGATGGAAGAAGGCGGTGCACGTCGACGCCGCGACCGAGGCGTTCATGGGGCGCCTGCTCGCGTGGACCGAGGCGAACGGTCCGGCGGCCGAGCTCCGCTTTCGCTCGAAGCCCTCGCAGACGCTCGACGACGCGGACAAGGCCGTGAAGAAGCACGCCCGCTATCCCGGGGTCGACGCGCTGCCGTCCAAGTACGTCACGCCCGAGGCTCTTCGCCCGCGCGAGCAGCTCATGGCGCAGACGATCGTCTCGTACTTCGCTGCGGGATTTCCGGCCGACGTGCTGACGTTGCGCCCGGCCGCGCCGCTCGATCCGGACGCGCCGGTGCCGACCACGCCCCCGACGCTCGTCGTCGAGTACCAGCCCGAGTGGTCGCGCGCCGTGACGGCCAGCACCAAGCCGAGCACCGTGGTCGCCGGCTTCATCTTCTCGTTCGACGCGGCCTTCAATCTGCCTGGCGGGGCGCCGTTGAAGACTTCGCTGAGGTCTTGGCGCGGCCCGGAGCTGTGGAAGATCAAGGGCGCCGACATGGCCCGAGAGGACTTCGAGCAGCAGGTCTACGACGCGATGATCGGCGGCGCGTTCGCCCAGCTGCAGAAGAAGCTCATCGACGTCTTCATCGGGCGCACGGTCGTCCCCGCGTAGGCCGCGATGTTTCTGGCCTTCGCGCTCGCATGGGCCGCGGCTGTCTTCGCGTCGCCGCTGGCGAGGGGGCCTTGGGGCGTCGCGTACGCGCCGGCCGACGCGACGGCGCCTCGCCCCGCGCTCGTGTTCCTGCACGGGATGTGGGCGGGGCCGGAAGACGCGTGCCCCGCGCTGCACGACGCGGCGGCGCGCTTCGGGTTCTTCGTCTGTCCGCGAGGCAACACGCCGTTCGACGCGGGGACCATGTGGACGGGTACGGCCGCCGACGCCGCGGGGCCCGTGCGCGCGGCGCTCGACGCGGCGGACCGCATGGCGCCGGGCAAGCTCGATCGCGGCGGTGAGGGCACGCTGCTCGGGTACTCCAACGGCGCGTACTTCGCCGCCGAGCTCGCGCGCGCGCAGCCGGGGCGCTGGCCCGGCCTCGTCCTCATCGGCATGAAGCTCGATCTCGACCCGGCAGGCCTTCGTGGTGCGGGCGTTCGCCGCATCGTCCTCGCCGCCGGCGATCAGGACGAGACGAGACCGTCGATGCAAGCGCTCGCGCAGAGACTCGACGAAGGCGGCCTCGCGTCGCGCTTCGTCACCCTGGGCCCCGGCGGCCACGCGTTCCCCCCCGACATGCCGGCCCGCATCTGCGACGCGATCGCCTGGGTCCGCGAGGTCGATCGCGCCGTGTGCGAAGGGCTGTAGTGCGCCGTCGAGATGCGATCAGCGTTTGCGGTCATCCTGAGCGAAGCGAAGGACCCCATGCGAACCGCGGTTTCCGTAGGGTCCTTCGGCCTTCGGCCTCAGGGTGACGGCGGAAGCCGGTTACAGATCGAAGCCGAACTGTTTTCGGGCGTCGTCGCCCGGGGAGAGGGTCACGTCGAAGCCGACGGTCTGGGTGCCGAGGCGGGCGCCGAAGCGGGCCGCGATCGGGGGTGCGCTGTCGTGGAGCTCTCCCAGGGTGATCTCGACGACGTAGTGGCCGCGCGGGGGCTCGGAGCCGTCGTAGTGGATGTTCTCGACGTTCTGGCCGCCGCAGCCGTCCTGCGGGCAGTCTCGGTCCAGGTGAAAGCCCGAGGGCGTCGAGCGCGCGCGGCCTTCGGGCACCCGCTCCTTGGAGGGCGTCACCAGCACGAGGTCGACCTCGGCGCTGCCGGCCCACGCGAGCGTGAACTGCAAGAGGCCCGTCGGCACGCCGCACCCCTCGTCGATGACGCCGTTGCAGTTGTCGTCGATCGCGTTGAAGCAGAGCTCCGGCCCCGTGGGGGTGCACGCCTGCACCAGCGTCGTGCCCGCGGGGGCCTCCACGTTCGACGCCACGACCGTCGGCTCAGGCGCCTTCGCCCCGATGCGCGGCGCGCAGCCGCCTGCGAGCGCCGCGACGAACATCGCGGCACCCCGCACGCAATCGCCGGCCGTCGCCGCTCTCAGTGCCCGGGCCCCGGCGGCTGGCCGACGGTCACCGGCGCCTTGGCGTACTCGGGGATGCCCTCGCCCGAGGACTTGGGGTTCATCACCTCGAAGAACGCCCGCTTCGCCAGATCTCCCGTGGGGCCGGGCTCGTTGCGGAGGGCCATCAGCACGCCCTTCTCCTTGATGAACTTGAGGATCGCGATGGCCTCGGCGCGCTTGACGTCGTTCGAGCCCTTCGCGTCGGCGAGCAGCCGCGCGCGGAGCTGCACGCGCGTCATCGAGTGCGGCCCGTTGTCGACTTCGATCGACTCCACGAGATTGCGCCCGAGGATCATTCGCGGCCAGTCCTGAAGCTGGTCGTGCACCTTCACGTGCGCGATCGCCTGGGCGTTCGTCACCCACCGCGCGATGTCGCCGTTCTCGTAGTTCTTGTCGCTCCAGTAGCCGAAGGTCTTGTTGTAGATGTCCTTCAGCTCCTCCATCGCCTCGGTGGGGACGCTCGGGTCGTTGTAGGTCGCCATCGCGCGCGCCGCCGTGTCGGCGTCCGCGCCGAGGATGAGCGCGAGCTCGGCGTCCGCCTTGAGGCTCACGTCGCCGAGCTTCGCGAAGAGCGGCTGCACCATCGACGCCGTCACGCCGCCCATGCCGATCGCGCGCGCGACCTGGTTTCGCACCTCCAGGTCGGACATGCTCGGCGAGAGCATGTCCATCAGGCTCGCCGCCGCCTCGGGCACGGGCCTGTGCACGAGCGTCTCCAGGTAACAGGTGCGGAGCAGGTTGGCCTTCGCGTCGGTCTTGGTGATGTCGTGGACCTTCTTGGCGACGGCGTTCATCTCGTCGTTGGTCGCGACCCAGGAGAGATCGAAGCACGCGCCCATCCGGGACTGCTCGTTCTCCAGCGGCTCCTCGATGTAGGCGACGAGATCGGGGTACGCCTTCGCGTCGCCCCACTGGGCGAAGCCGTCGGCCGCGCCGACGCCGAGCGCGCGCAGCGTCATGCCGAGGATGGTGAGGCCCCCTTGCATGAGCGAGTCCCACGAGACGTCGAGCTTCTTCATGCGCCGGTGAAGCTGCTTCTCGAGGATGCCCCAGCCTCTCGGCTCACGCGTCCAGCCGAGGTAGCGAAGGGCGCTCTGCGCCGTGGCCCACGTCTCGGGGAACGGCGGCTGCGCGCCCTCGGCCGGGAGCTTCTCCTTTGGGTCGGCCCACCGCTCGAGGAGCGGGATGGCCTTGCGCGACGCGACGACGGCCAGAAAGCGCATGCCGTTGGCGTGCGGCTGCGGCTTGTTCGCCGGGTCGATCCAGTCGAGCACGCCCGGCTCGGCCACCTGGATGAGGTAATCGCGCTTCTCGGGGTGCAGGATCGCCAGGTCGGCGAGCATGCGCGCGGCGTACACGCGCTCGTTGTCGTCGCGGCGCAGCTCGGGCCAGTCGACGTCGTTATAGAGCTTTAGCGGGTCCTGCATCATCCGCCAGCCGAGCACCTCGGCCGCGCGCACATCGCCGATCTCGGCCATGCGCATGGCCGCTTCGACCTTCCAGTGCGGCTTGGGGTTGGTCTGGATGTAGGCGTAGAGCGCGTCGCCGCCGCGCGGATCTTCGAGGTCCTTCAGCATGTCGAAGATCTGCTTCGTCTGGAACTTCTCGCTGTCGGCCTTTTCGTGGTTCACGGTGCGAAGGGCCAGCACGAGGCCGTTCGCGCCGACGCCGTCGCGCAGCGCCTCGAGGAACTTGGCCCGCGACTCCTTGTCGGCCTTGCTGAGGGCGTCGACGAGCGGCTGCATCGCCTTGTCGCTGCCGATCTTGCCGAGGCCCACGGCGGCCTCGCGCGCGACCTCGATGCTCTTGTCCTGCACGAGCTTGATGAGCGTGTCGGCCCACTCCGACTTGCCCGTGTGCGAGAGGGTCGTCGCGACGAGCTGCCGCACGCTCTCGCTCTCGTCGCCGGAGAGCCCCGCGATCTTGTCGATCGAGACGAGCCCCGCGAGGGCGTCGGCGTCGAACGCCGGGAAGCCGTCGAGGCGCTGAACCGCGGCGAGGTGCCCGAGGCGATACTCCGCCATGACGGTGTCGAAGGCCGTCGGCTCCTTCAGCGCGACGAGCGCCCAGCAGATCTGCGGCTTGTCGCTCGCGTCGGCCTCCTGGAGCGCCTTGAGGAGCACCGGCTTGGCGGCGTCCGCGTCGGGCGAGCCGAAGTCGACGAGCGCCATCGCCGCCACCCCCCGCACGCTGTGATCCGGCGACGCGAGCGCCTTGATCATGTCCGGGATGCTCGGCTTGTCCTTCGCCCACGCGAGGTGCACGAAGGCCTCCTGCTCGAGGCGGGGCTCGTTGTCGACCGCCGCCCACTTGCGCCAGCGCGGGAGCTGCTCGGCCCTCGGCAAGAGCTGGATCTCGCGGATCTCCTTGTTGACGTCGTCCTTCGACAGGGCCTGCGTCTCGGCGTGGGCGCCGAGCAGGACGAACGCGGCGCCGCCCGCGGCGAGCAGCAGCGCGACAATGATGGCGATGGGCTTGAACGCCCCTCGCTTGAAGTTTCCGTCTTCGGCGGGGAAGGCCGCGTTGTTCATGAGCCTTAGGTCCTTTCGGCCACGAATCCCAGCGCCTTGCGGGACCATGACGACTACTCCCTCGGGGGCGGTGACGATACCGCAAGGGCGGGTGAAACAAGGCCGAAATGGCCCGGTCGAGGTTTGCCGGCGTGCGCCCGCGTCGGACGATTGCAGAGAGGGTACACTCGCGCGCGGGGTTTAGGAGCAGGGCATGGGTACGGTCCTCGTCGCCGCGGCGGTGCTCATCGAGAACGGGCGGGTGCTGCTCACGCAGCGAAAGGCGGGCAGCCACCTGGCTGGAGCGTGGGAGTTTCCGGGAGGCAAGGTGGCCGAGGGCGAGGACCCGCGCGCGGCCCTGACGCGCGAGCTCGCCGAGGAGGTGGGCATCGACGCGAGCGCCGGCGAGATCGTGGACGTGACGTTCCACCGCTACGACGACGTCGGCAAGACGATGCTCCTCCTCTTCTTCGAGGCGACGCGAGCGCCCGGTTCGCCGGACCCGCGCGCCATCGACGTGGCCGCCGTGAAGTGGGCGGACGCCGGCGACCTCGACCCGCGCCAGTTCCCCCCGGCCGACGTCGAGGTCCTGCGAAAGGTGCGGGCGCGCCTCGGGTAAGATGCAAGGCTGGCCACGATGACCCTCGCCCTAGGCCGGGAGCAGGTCTCCCTCGGCAGCGCGCCGGACAACGACGTCGTCTTGCCGGCCGCGGGCGTCGCGGCCCATCACGCACGTGTCGTGCGTCAGGGCGGATTGCTCTCGTTCATCGATCTCGGCGCCGGAGCGTCGACCGCGAACGGCGCGCCCGCGCCCGCGCATCAACCCGTGCCGTTCGACTTCCGGACCGTGTTCGCCCTTGGCGGGGTGCAGGTGCCTCTCTCGCACCCCGCGCTCGCGGCGATGCTGATGTCCACGGGGCAACTGCAGGCCCCGCCGGGGCAGATCATCGTCGGGCGCGACGCGGCCCGCTCGTCGCTCGTCATCGCGCACCCCGCCGTCAGCGGGCAGCACGCGACGGTCCTGCTCGATCGGATGTCGCTCGTCGATCACGGCTCGACGAGCGGCACGTGGGTCGGCGGGCAGAGGGTCACGCCCAACCAGCCGACGCCGCTCGACCCGAACGGCATCGTCGCGTTCGGCCCGGTCCCCGTCTCGGTCCACGCGCTCGCCCAGATCGCCGGACACGCGCCCGCGCCCGCGCATGCGTCCGCGCCCGCCCACGCGCCCGCGCCCGCGCCCGCGCCCGCGCATGCGTCAGCCCTTCCGCCCCGGAGGCAC
>PLIR01000044.1 GCA_003139415.1 Myxococcales bacterium
CCCCGCCGCCCGCCACAACGCAGACGCTATCCATTCCGACGCAGGCCCCCGTAGCCGCGAACGCGCCGCCGCGTGCGCGCCCCCCGACCGCAGCTCCTGCGACGGCAAGCCCACCGCCGCCGCCCCCCCCCGTCGCGACGCCTTCACCACCCGCGCCAGCGCCGCCCGCTCCTGCCCCGACGCACGCACCCAAGCCGAGCCACCCGCCCGTCAAGTCGACGGTCGACGACGGCTTCTAGGGTTCTGGGCCCGCGAACCTTCGATCAACCGCGGCGCGTGCGCGTGGCCTCGAAGAGAAACCATGTGCGGCGCTCGGTCTCGTCGATCCAGACTTCGAGGAGGCTCGTCGTCGCGACGTCGTTGTACTTCTCGCAGACGACGTGGCACTCGCGCATGATCGACGTGAGCTGCTTGTTGTCGCCGGCGAGCTCCGAGAGCATGTCCTGCGCGTCGACGTAATCCGCGTCGTTGTCGAGGATGCGCTGGCGACGATGAATGTCGCCGATGGAACGAACCGTCGTGCCGCCGACCTTGCGCGCCCGCTCGGCGATGGGATCGGTCATCGCGAAGATCTGGTCGCTCTGCTCGTCGAGCAGCAGGTGGTAGTCGCGAAAGTGCGGGCCGCTCATGTGCCAGTGGAAATTCTTCGTCTTCAAGTAGAGAGCGAAGGTGTCGGCAAGCAGGCCGCCGAGCGCCGCGGAGATGTCCCGGGAGGCCTCCGGCTTCATGTCCGTCGGGGGAGTCAGGTGTTCTCGGATGCGCGCTTCGGTGGCGGTCTCGCGGCTCATCGTCATCTCCTGTTCGATGTCGTGAAGGGGCCACGGATCGAAGCCGCGATCTCCGGTGCTGTCAATCCGGGGAAGGCCCTCCGTCGCGCCCGCTCACCGCTTTGCCATCGCCGGTGGCGAGCACGGCGGGGACGTCCGCGCAGCAGCGGAAACCCTCCTGGTAGAAGTAGAACTCCTCGTTGTGCACGCGCGTGGATGCCCGGCACCGCGCTCGGACAGGGCCCCAGTAGCCGCCCTTGAAGATCGAGCTGTTGCCTTCGCGCTGAACCGACCGCGTCCACTCGTCGACGTTGCCCGTCGTGTCGTAGACCCCGAACGGGCTCCTGCACGCCGGCCGAGCGCCCGAGGGCTCGCCTTGCCAGACGTAGTCGATTTCGGCGACCGCCAGCGCGCTCTCGCGGACCGCGAAGAGGCGCTCGTCGAAGATCTTCCACGGCCGATCGATGACGCACGCCTCGCCCTCGCGTACGTACCCCGTCGGGTACGGCAGCGCCTCCTCGCCCTCGCAGGCGAAGGTCCACTCGTCCTCGCTGCAGAGGCGCGCCCCTCGATCGGCGCACAGGTCCACGGCCTCGTGCCAGGTGACGGCGATGACGGGGTATGCCCCCTTGCGGTTCGGATATTCGTACCGGTCGACGCAGAAGTGCTCGGTCTTTACGGGGAGCTCGCGCACGATCTGGCGCCACTTCAACGCGTCGAACGCCGCGCACCGCTCGGGGAAGGTGTGGTTGATCCAGGCGGCGCACGTCGTGTCCTGCAGCGCTTCGACCGTCCCGCGCTCGCCGTCGACTTTCATCGCGCCCTGCACCTCGACCATGCCCGGCATGCATCCCCCCCGCGTTCCCTCCGCCGCGTCCGTGATGGACGGCTCTTCGCTCGAGAGGGTCGCGATTTGCCAGTTCTTGCCGGACACGAGCGCCCAGGGACGGGTGGGCTGGATCGGACGGAGGAGTCCTTCTTGCTCGATGTTGAGCATGACGCGCTCCTGCGTCAAAACGAAGAGGGTGGCGAGGAGGCCGAGGACCACGGCCAGCGACCGCCGCGGCGACGGACGGCGGTGGGGCGGCGGGCTCCACGAAGGGGGCAGCGACGGAGTCGACACCAAAAGGGGCCTCGGCCACAGGCTAGCGGACTCGCGGGCAATCGTGCGCCGTCGAGGGGGGCCGTCGCCGCGCGTGCCCCACAGCTTGCGCTTGACGGGGCCGCTGGGCGCGCTGACTCTCGGCGCCCCTCCGTGCTCGAGCGCATCCGCGATCGCAACATCCTGGTCGTCTACGCGGCCACCTTCCTGCTCGGCACCGCGTACGGCACGGCCATCGCGGTCATCGCCCTGCACCTCGACGCGCGCGGCTTCACGAAGTCCGACATCGGAAAGCTCGCCGCCGTCTTCGCGTCGGGCATCGTCGCGATGTCGATCCCGGTCGGCGCCCTGCTGCGACGCTTCTCGGCGAAGACCACGCTGACGATTTCCTTGCTCGGCTACGCCCTGACGGTCGGGATCTTCCCGCTCTTGCGATCGTTCGGCGCGATCGCCGCCGCGCGGTTCTTCGACGGGGCGTTCTCGGTGGGCGTCTGGGTGAGCTGCGAGACGATCCTCCTCGTCCGGTCCGGCCCAGACAACAAGGCGTACGTCACCAGCCTTTACGCCGTGGCCATCGCCCTCGGGTACATCGTCGGTCCCCTCATGGCTCACCCGATCGCCCATGCGTTCTCGATCGAGGCGGCCTTCTTCGTGGCCTCGGGCATCGCCACTCTGTCGGTGCTCGTCGTCGTCGCCAGTCTCGACGCCGATCCGCCCGGCGGGCATGTCGAGGGGCCGGCCGAACAGGACGATGCCGACGACGCGTCTCCGCCCGAGACCGCGCTGCGCCTGCTCTCGCGGATCAAGACGTCGTGCTTCGCGGCGTTCGCGTACGGCTATTTCCAGGCGTCGGTCGTGCTGTTCTTGCCGCTCTACCTGGTCGAATCCAAGGGCATCCCGCGCGACCGGACGATCCTCGTTCCGGCCTTCTTCGCCGCGGGCATGCTCCTCTTTTCGAACGCGGCGGGACGGCTCGGTGACCGCGTCGGGCACCTGCGCGTGATGCGGGGCCTCGCCGTCGTCGGGCTGACGATGATCCTCGGGTTCGTGTTCCTCGGTTCGTTCGCTTCGATGGCCGTCGCCGTGTTCATCGCTGGCGCCACCCTCGCGTCGATCTCGCCCGTCAGCCTCGCCCTTCAGGGCGTCGTCACCCCGCGCCGCGACTACAGCCGATCGAACTCGATCTACAACACGTTCTACGCCTCCGGGATGCTGCTCGGCCCGCCCATGTCGAGCATCGTCTTCCGCAGCGAGGGCGGCGCGGGCATGCTCTACCACCTCGCCGCGCTATGGGCGGCGTTCGTAGTCTTCGCCGCCATCTACGCGTCGGACGACGTCGGCGCGATGAAGAGACTCCACGCTCCATCCGGGAGCGTCTAAGTGGGCGACGAAGTCGCAACGCCACCGGGTCGCGGTCCGGATTCACTTTCGAGCCGGAGGCGAACGACCGCCCTCTTTGCGGGCGTGACGATCCTCACCGGCGCGGGCGCCGGCATCGCGGGGACGGGGCTGGTCCTGCTGCTGCGGTGGGCGGATCCACGGCCGTCGTGGCGATGCTGGCCGATCGCCGCGGTCTGGCGCATGGGGCGGTTGCTCCGTAAGATCCCGTCATGGCCCCCGCGTCCGATGCGCCGACCGGTCGCAAGGCGATCGACGTCCTCACACGCGAAGAGATCGCGTCCCTGACGGGCGCCTCCGACGTCATGGGGGCCTGGGCCGTGGCGTCCACGTGGGCGATCATCGCCGCGGCCCTCGCGGTCGTGGCCCGGTGGCCCAACGCGCTCACGGTGGTCGGAGCGGTCGTCGTCATCGGCGGCCGTCAGCTCGCGCTCGCGATCCTGATGCACGAGGGCGCACACAAGACGCTGTTTCGGACGCGCTGGCTGAACGACGGTGTCGCGGACTGGCTCTGCGGCCGGCCCATCTGGACGGATCTTCGGCGCTACCGCGTCCACCACCTCACGCACCACACGAAGACGGGCACCGACGAAGACACCGACATCAGCCTGAGCGCTCCCTTCCCCACGACGCGCGCGTCGATCGCGCGCAAGCTGCTGCGCGACGCCGCGGGCATCACGGGGGTCAAGGGGCTCTTCGGGCGGCTGCTGATGGACGCCGGGGTCCTCAAGTGGACGGTTGCTCAGGACAAANNGGCTGCCCCGGGACGGTCGGGCGTGGCACGACTACGCCGGCGCCGCGGCTCGCAACATGGCGCCCACGGTGCTCACCAACGGCATCCTCTTCGGCGTGCTCGCGGCGACGGGGCATCCCTGGCTGTACGGCGTCTGGGCGGCGGCGTACCTGACGACGTTCAACGTGTTCATGCGCATCCGTTCGATGGCCGAGCACGCGTGCACCGAGCGCACGCCGGACTCGTTCCGCAACACGCGCACCACGCGCGCGGGATGGCTGGCGCGGATGACCGTCGCCCCCATCCGCGTCAACTACCACCTCGAACACCACGTGCTCGTCAGCGTGCCGTACTTCCGGCTGCCGGCGATGCATCGCATGCTGATCCAGCGGGGGACGGTCCCGCCCCCGCCCGGCTACCTCGACGTCCTCGCCCTGGTGTCGTCCAAGGCGCAGTGAATTTCGGGGCCTCCCCTTGGCGCGCATCTCCGACAGCCCGCCACACATCTTCAGCGGCGGTAGTGCTCTGTCTATACATCGATAGCGGTCCGGGCCACACTCTACGGATGAGCCGCGAGAAGCTCTTCAACATCCGCTTCAGCGACGAGGAATGGGGCCGGGTCGAGAAGCTATGCACCTTTCACGGGATCAACGCGGCGTCGCTCCTGCGCATGCTGCTGAAGAAGGAAGAGCGGGACCTCGACGCGCGGACTCCGGGGTGGGCGCCGACGCCGGCCCAATCGCGCGCCGCGCAGACCTGGTTGGCGATCGAGTCGCTCGCCGTGGAGCTGACCGATCCGGACCTGCAGACCGAGCTCGCCAAGGTCAAGAACCTCCGCTTCTACTTCCACGGCCGACGCGGCGTCCCCGCCGCGACCCTTCCCCAGGAGAAGGTGGCGCTCGCGGCCCTGCAGGCGGCGGCGGGCGACCGGCGATCGAAGGCCGCGCGCGACCGCGCCTTCAGCGCCTTGGAGCAGCTGACCGACGCGTACATGCAATGAGCACGCGGTCGCGAAAAAAGCCGTATCGTTGACGGTGGGGTTTTCGTCGCCCCGGGGAGGCTGGCCGATGACTTCTCGCAAGGACCTGGTGCGGATTGGCGCGCTCGGATTCGCGGCGGTGACGGCGATCGCGTCGTCGCTCGCCTGCTCCGGCGGCAAGAGCACGTCTCAAACCGGCGCCGTGGACGAGGGCTCCGACGCCGGGTCGTCGAGCGGAGGCAGCTCGTCCAGCGGATCGAGCGGGGGCAGTGGGTCGAGTTCCAGCTCGTCGGGCGCTGGCTCCACTGGCGACGCCGGTGTCGGCGGCGTTCCCGGGGGCGTCGCGGGGCCGGGGGCCACGGTGCAGGGGTGCATGATCTTCCCTCCCGACAACGCCTGGAACGTCGCGGTCGACGGCCCCGACGTCCAAGTGATCCACGACTACGACTCCCAGCTCCCGCAAGGCACGTCGCTGCACCCCGACTGGGGCGGCTACTCGACGAATCACTACGGCATCCCGTTCAACGTGGTCGACGCCGGACAGCCGGACCTCGAGACCACCTTCAACAGCTACGCGAGCCAGAGCGATCCGGGGCCGAACGGCTGGGTCGGCGCCAATCCGAACGCCACCGGCTCGGACATGGGAACGACGGCGTACCCCTTCTTCGCGGGCATGAAGATCGAGGGCGACCCGGGGCACGGCGGCACACCCGGCAACCTCCCGGGCGATCAGCACGCGATCGTGCTGCAGCAGGGCGCCGCCGGCTGCACGTCGTACGAAGCGTGGAACTGCGTGCCCGAGACGAGCCCGCCTTTCCCGTGCGCCAACGGGGCGAAGTTCGCTCTGACGTCGAACGCGATCCGTACGCTCGGGTGGACTTCGGCCGACGCGGCGGGCTTGTCGATCCTCGCCGGCCTCGTGAAGCTCGCCGAGGTCGAAGCCGGCGCCGTCAATCACGCCATCCGCGTCACGTTCAACTCCACGCAGGGTGCGTACATCCTGCCCGCCACCCATGCGGCAGGCTCGAGCGACACCACCCTGCCTCCCATGGGCCTGCGCCTGCGCTTGAAGACAAGCGTCCCCACGTCGAGCTATCTCGCCGCGTCGCAGACGATCATGGCGGCTCTCAAGAAGTATGGCCTCATCGTGGCCGACAATGGATCGGACTGGTACTTCCAGGGCGACAGCGACGACGGGTGGGACCAGATGGCTCCCGACGGACAGGACACGCTGATCGACGAGATTTCGGGAGACTTCCACAACCTCAAGGGCTCCGACTTCGAGGCCGTCTACTCCGGACCGCCGATCACGACGGGCCTCTGACCTTTGACGGGCGTGAGACGCGCGGGATCGCATCCCGCACGAGTCACATCCGGGATGACGCGCGCGGGATGGAATGCGACGCGCGTCATATGCCGTGCGCGACCTCCCGTTTCTCGTCGGTGAGCCGCGACGACGCGCTGCCGGTACGTACAGCGTGGCTCGAGGCGAGCCGTGACGCGAGGACCGGCCATGAGAACGACAATGCAGGGGCTGTCCGCCCTTGCGCTACTGGGTGCGATCGCTTGTGGCAACGGCAGTTCGCAAGGGGGATCTCCGGCGTCGCCTTCCGGGGCAGGCGTCGCGGGCGACGCGGGAACCGGAAGCGGCGGAAGCACCGCGGGACCCGGCAGCAGCAGCGGCGATGACGCAAGCTCCGGCGTAGCCTCCGGGGGCACGGTCGCGGGAGACGGCGGGCCGAGCGCGGACGGGAACTTGGCGACCTCGGGCAGCGACGGGGCTTCCGGGGGCCCGCGCGCGGCGCACGTGGCCAACCCGTACGCGGGCGCCACGTTCTACGTCGACTCGGAGTGGGCTTCGAACGTCACGACGACGGCCGGACAGCAGTCCGACGCGACGCTCGCCGCGCAGATGCGCACCGTCGCGGGCTACTCCACGGCCGTCTGGCTCGACAGCATCGCCAGCATCGCGCCCGCCGACGGGACGATGACCTTGGCGCAGCACCTGGACGCCGCGCTGGCGCAGCAAACGGGCTCGACGCCGGTGGTGATCACGCTCGTCATTTACGATCTCCCCGGGCGCGACTGCGCCGCGCTCGCCTCCAACGGCGAGCTGCCCGCCACGACCGCGGGGCTAGGCTCGTACGAGCACTCGTTCATCGATCCGATCGCGACTACGCTCGGAGAGTCGCGGTACGGCAACCTGCGCATCGTCACGGTGATCGAGCCGGACTCGCTGCCGAACATCGTCACGAACAGCAGCGTCGCCGCGTGCGAGACCGCGGGGCCCTTCTACGAGCAAGGCATCGAATACGCGCTCGAGGGGCTGCACGCGATGTCGAACGTCTACGTGTACCTCGACAGCGGCCACTCCGGCTGGCTCGGATGGCCGACCAACTCCGGTCCCGCGGCGCAGGAGTTCGCGAAGGTCGCGATGGCAACGACGTCAGGGTTCGCGAGCGTCGATGGCTTCATCACCGACACGGCGAACTACACCCCCCTCGTTGAGCCCTACATGACGGCGACGGAGTCGATCGGCGGCGACCCGGTCGACTCCGCCACGTTCTACCAATACAACCCGGAGATCGACGAAGTCGACTTCGCCGCCGAGATGTACGGCGCGCTCACCTCCGACGGCTTCGCGAGCACGATCGGCATGTTGATCGACACATCGCGCAACGGCTGGGGCGGATCGGCGCGCCCGTCCCGAGCGAGCACCAGCACGGACGTGAACACCTTCGTCGACGCGACGAAGGTCGACCTTCGCGCGAACCGCGGGCTCTGGTGCAATGTCTCCGGCGCAGGTCTCGGCGAACCGCCGCAGGCCAACCCGCCCGGCCACGATGCGTCGCACTTGCAGGCGTACGTCTGGATCAAGCCGCCCGGCCAGTCGGATGGCACGAGCGCCTCGACCACCAACAGTCAGGGCAAGATGCCCGACCCCAACTGCAACCCCGACTACACGACGTCGTACGGCGTGCTGACGGGTGCGCTACCGTCCTCGCCCCTCGCGGGACAGTGGTTTGCCGCGCAGTTCGTGCAGCTCGTCCAGAACGCGTATCCGGTGGTTCCGTAAGGGGTTTGCTGTCACCGGTTTGCTGTCATCCTGAGCGAAGTGAAGGACCCCATTCGAACCGCGGCTCACGTGGTGTCCTTCGGCCTTCGGCCTCAGGATGACAAGCCGATAGACGTTTCCCGTACCTCGACGGCGATGCACGAGGGGTGTCAGAGCTGCCCTACAGCGCCGGACCGCGCCGCCCCGCCACGAGCGAGATGACCGCGAGGACCAGGAACACGATAAAGAGCAGCTTCGCGATGCTCGCAGCGCCGGCCGCGATGCCGAAGAAGCCGAAGAGGCCCGCGATGAGTGCAATGATGAAGAAGACTGCCGCCCAATAGAGCATGATGTCCGTCCTTTCACGGGATTGGAGCAGCACCATTCGTGCCAATGGAAGGCGAGCATCTCGGTAGAGGTGCCGGTGCCAGGGGTGCCGGTCCACGGCTGGCGCTCGAACGCCCCAAAGCGCCACCTCTTGCGGCAGCGGATGGCGAACAGTAGAAGTTCGTGCCGCGCGTCTCATCGATGAACGCTCTCGACCTCCGCGGCTTCGATCTCCTCTACGGAGGGACCCACGGCGCCTGGAACGCGTGGATGATCGCTCTCACGTGCGCCGGCGGTGGATGGGCCGTGCTGGCTCTGCTTCCCATGATGGTGTGGCCCCGTCGGCCTGCTTTGCGGTCGCTCACGCGCGCGCTCGCGGCCGCCATCGCTGCGCAAGCGCTCCTCGTGTGCGTGATCAAAGCGGCGACAGGCCGAGTAAGGCCGTGGATCGCGCTCGGCCTCCCCGCTCCGATCGGCGCCCCGCACGATGGATCCTTTCCGAGCGGCCACGCGGCCGGCAGCTTCTGCGTCGCCTCGTTCCTCATCATCGCCTTGCCGGCCCTCTGCCCGACGACGCCGTGGAGAACCCGCACCCTGTCGGTGCTGGTTTTCATTTTGGCCGCGATGATCGGCGTCTCGCGCGTCTCTCTCGGCGCGCACTTCCCGAGCGACGTCCTTGCCGGTTCGCTTCTCGGCGCCGTCGTGGGCACGGCCGCGGGCCGCATCTACCTCGGCTTCTACTGGCAACCGTTTCTGTCTCGCCTCGAGGCGCCGACGGAGTCCTCGTGAGTCGCGGGCGGTCCCTCGCGTCTTGGCTCGTGGGCGCCGCGCTGCTGGCTGCGTCTTGCGAACCTCACCCGCCCCGGGCGAGCCCTGGGGCGACGGCGGCCCCCGATGTGGCGCCTCGGCCGGCTCCGGGTGCGCCTTTGGTCGTCGCCATCGTGATCGACCAGCTCGCGGCGTGGGTTGCCTCGGAGCGGCTTCCGCGGCTGCCCGACGGCGGATTCGCGCGGCTGCGGCGAGAGGGCACCTGGGTCACCGACCTCACGTACCTGC
>PLIR01000573.1 GCA_003139415.1 Myxococcales bacterium
GGCGTCACGAACATCGCGCCGGTAGGCGCCGCGACGTTGGGTGCGGGCAAGTGGGGTCAGCTCGATCTGGAGGGATCCATGCTGCAGTGGAACCTCGACTACTACAACGCAACGTACGTGGATCCGTGCACGAATTGCGCCTTCCTGACCGAAGGCTCGAGCAGTGACCGGGTGTCCCGGGGCGCCGACTTCAAAGAGTCAAAATCGGACTTGAGCCCCACACTCCGCGGCAGCTTTTCTGCGACGGGGCGCGACTACGGCCACGGTTTTCGCTGCGCCAGGGCTCCGCTCGTGCCTTGCACGACCAGCGGTCAGACGGGCTGCGTGGAGTGCCAGGGCAACTCGAACGGTGTCTGCACCCCGACGGAGGCGCTGTTCGTGCAGCAGGACATCACGGCGGATATCGCCACGGCCCCGGGGCCCGATCCGTCGGGCGGTTGTTACTCGTGCTTGTTGGGCAACGACTGCATCGACGACAGCCATGGCGACACGGGCAACGAGTGCGGCGACGCCACCAGCATCACGACCGGCACGTCCTCCGAGTGCATCTCCACAGTAAGCTGCGTCCTCTCCAGCGCGTGCGCCGCGCAGTCGGTGAGCATCTGCTACTGCGGGACCGCACCTACGACGACGACGTGCAACTCGGACCCCAGCGCGGAGAACGGCTCGTGCGCTTCGGCGATCGCCGCGGGCAGCGGCTTCGCGCAGGCCGACGGCCCGGACATCCTCGAGAACCTCACGAACACCGCGGAGGCATCGGGCATGGCCATGCAGATCTTCGAGTGCGGACACAAGTGCGCCGACGTGTGCCAGAAGTGACTGGATCGGTTACCCTCCCCACGGGTGACGATGCTCCCTCTTCGCTGGCGAGCGGCCGCCCTAAGCCCCCTTCTCTTGGGTTGCGCCACGGGGCGACTGTCGCCCCAAGCCGCGGCGATCGACGTGTCCGCGAGTCCTCCTTCCCAGTCGGGCAGCGACCCGAGGCATTGCCAGTGGCTTGGCTCCCTCGTGGGTCGCGCAGGATGGGTCCCGAGCCAGGACCTCGTGACCTCCGCGATGAACGATCTCCGCAAACAGGCCGCCGTGCTCGGCGCCAATTATCTCCAGCATGATCCCCCGCATCTCGGCGTTTCCGGCAACGTGGGCTCGTCCAGCACCCCCACCACCGTGAGCGGCATCGCGTACCGCTGCGACCGAGTCGACGGGTCGGGCGGAGTCGCCTCGGCGGAGAGCGATGCCTCGGTAAATGTTCCGCCACCACCCGCGCAGTCCGGAGCCTTCACGTCGGGCAGCGCGCCGGACGCCGGTCGCACGGGTCCGTGACGATCGTCATGATGAGCCCGTGAACGGCACATTGTCCGGTTTCGCATGCAACGTTGGGGAAACGGCGCGCGCGGCATCATCGCCCTCGCGCGGTCGCGCGCTGCCAGAGGGAAGGACGCCCCCATGAATCGAACCGAAGTTACTGAATCGATCCTCGCCGCGAAGCGCCGCAAAAAGCTCTCGTGGGCCGCGCTCGCCGCCATCGTCGGTCACAGCAAAGAGTGGTCGACCGCGGCTCTCCTTGGTCAGATGGCCCTCACCGAGGCGCAGGCCAAAGTGGTGGGCGCCGCGCTCGACCTCTCCGAAGAGGCGATGACCGTCCTGCAGGAGCCCCCGTACAAAGGCTCGTTGCCATCGGCCGTGCCGACCGATCCGCTCATCTACCGCTTGTACGAGCTGGTCAGCGTCTATGGGACCACGCTCAAGGCGCTGATCCACGAGGAGTTCGGCGACGGGATCATGAGCGCGATCGACTTCTCGATGGATTTGACCCGCGAGCCCGACCCCAAAGGCGACCGCGTACGCATCGTGATGAGCGGGAAGTTCTTGCCGTACAAGACCTACTGAGGGGACCGAGTTTCTTCACCGTGACGAGTCGATTCTACCGCCGAGGGTGTGGATGAGATTCAGGAGCGTTTCCGCGTAGACCGGCTTCACCAGATGCACGGCGAAACCGGCTTCCTCGCTGCGGCGCTTGTCTTGCTCTTGGCCAGAGCCCGAAAGCGCGATCAGGATCGGCCTGGCGTCTCCCAGCCGGACGCGCAGCTCACGTCCCAGCGTGCGTCCGTCCATCCCCGGTAAGCCGATGTCGAGAAGCGCAATCTGCGGGCGAAAGGCATCCGCCAGCGACAACGCCTGCGACGGTTCGTGAGCGACCCGGACCTCGTGTCCGGCGTCCCCGAGGAGGTTCGAGATCGTCTCCGCGGCATCCTGGTTGTCGTCCACCACGAGAACCCGCCGGACGCCGTCGGGGGCGGTTTCCGGCGGTACACCGGGGGCCGGAGCGCTCGCCGCATGAGCAGGCCGGGTCGAAGCGGGCAGGCGCACGGTGAACTCGCTGCCGCGGCCGGGTCCGTCGCTGTGAGCATCGACCGTGCCGCCGTGCAGCGTCGTGAACATTCGCGCCAGAGACAACCCCAGCCCGAGTCCTCCCTGTCGGCGGTCCGGGCCCCGCGCGCCCTGGACGAACATCTCGAAGACGTGCGGGAGGAGGACCGGGGCGATGCCCATTCCGTTGTCGCGAATGCGAAGGACGACGTCGGCGCCCCGGCGCAGGGCCGTCACGTCGATGCGGCCGCCGACGGGCGTGTATCGCGCGGCATTCGAGAGCAGATTGTTGACCACCTGCGTGAGACGGACCTCGTCCGCGTCTACCAGGAGGCCTTCGGAAGGAACAGCCACGTGGAGTCGGTGTTGCCGCTGCCCGAGGAAGGGGCCTATCGCTTCGACGGCCCTCGCCACAACGCTCGCGAGTTCGAGCGGTTTCTTCGTGAGCTCGATTTTTCCACGGGTAACGCGCGAGACGTCGAGCAAGTCATCGACGAGTCGCTCGAGGTGATTTGCCTGACGCAGAATCACCTCGATGTCGCGCGGCGCGGCCACGTTACCCCGCAACTGGATGAGTTGAGCGGCCGTGAGAATGGGCGCGAGGGGGTTGCGCAGCTCGTGCGACAGAATCGCGAGGAATTCGTCCTTTCGGCGATCGGCCTCGCGCATGGCGGCCTCCGCCTGCTTGAGTCGAGTCACATCGACGAATGCCCCGATCGCCCCCCGCGGGGCGCCGCTCGGGTCGCGAAGCGGCACAGCGTTGGCGTACAGGTGAACCACCTGCCCATCGTCGAACCGGATCTCTTCTTCGTGATTTCTGACTTCGACGCCCCGTGAGGCTCGCTGGAGCGGGAGCTCTTCGATGGGTATCTCGACGTCGTTGGCCAGGACCTTGAAGTGTCGCGTGGCGGTCGGGTCCACGGCTCCCTTCGAGAGATTCTGGCCGCGGCCGCTTCGCAAGATCTCGCGGCCGGTTCGATTGGCGCGCACTTCACGGCACTCGGGGTCCTGAGAGATCAGGACGCCGGCGGGTACCGCGTCCATCAGCGCCTCGAGCTCGTCGGCGCGCGCGCGTGCAAGCGCCTCGCTACGCCGCAGCGCGGCCTCGGTTGCGCGCTGTTCGGTCACGTCGGTCGCCACGTTGACCCGACATGGCTCTCCGCCGAAGTCGATGCTGGCACTGGCAAGGGCGAGCGTAAGAGCCCGTCCGTCTTTTGTCCGGAGCGTCGCTTCGGTCTCGGAGGCCTCTGCCGCGTGAAGATGGGCGACGACGGTGGCTCGCTTGTCCGCGGTCCACATGCCGAGCGCCACGGCGTTCTTGCCCACCACCTCGTCGCGGGTAAAGCCAGACAGTTTCAGGAACGCTTCGTTGATGCTCAAGAACGTCCCATCGGAGACGCGGGTGATGGCGGCTGGCTGTGGATTGAGGTGAAAAACGGTCTCGAATCGCCGCTCGGATGCGCGAAGCGCCTCTTCTGTCTGGCGGCGATCGTGCACGTCGAAGGCCGCCGCCACCCAGCGCCCGATCATGCCGTCCTCGTTGCGGAGGGGCACGATCCGGGCGAGGTGGAAGCGATACACACCTTCCCTGGTCCGGATCCGGTACTCGAACTCATACGGGGATGAGGTCGCGAGGGCATCCCCGAAGCGCCGCTGCAGCTCCTCCCGATCATCGGGATGCACGGCGACGAGGGCCCCCTTGTCGTGAAGCGACTCCTCCTCGCTGAGGCCGGTAAGCTCCATCCACCGATCGTTCACCCACTCCAGACGCCCTTGCGCGTCACACGTCCAGATGATCTGGGGGAGCGCGTTGGCGAGCTTGCGGTACTCGGCTTCAGTGCCCAGGAGGGTCGCGGCGAGCTCGCCCGCGTCGCCGGGGCCTTTCCCTTCCGACTCAACGCTCCGATCGGCCGGGTTGGGGGGCACGTTCTTCGGTGGGCTTCCGATTCAGCCGGCGACGGTGCCCGCACGGACGAAAGCGTCTCGCGAGACGATAGAACCCGGCGACAGAGTCAGCAAGCCTCTGACGACGTCGTCCCTCGCTACGTCAGCCGCGAAGGCTGCCGATGCCGAGGTTTGGTGCCGGTACGCGCTGCGCGGCCAGGGGATTCGGCGTGGGTTCGCCGATCTTCGTCAGCGTGTTGCGATTCGTGTGGTGGAACGGGTCGTGTGCACCGGCGATGGCCATCACGGTGTCCTGCTCGTACGACCACGTGCCGTTCGGATGGAACGTCACATCGATCGTGACTCGCAGCGTCTTGAACGCTCGCTCCAGGAACGGATTGGAGACGATCCCATTGTTCTCCGAGCCACGGACGGCTTCGAGGCGAAACGTCTTCGCACCCACGGCGGCGTGGCCGACCGCCATCGCAACCTGCGCACGCGGAATGGACAGCGTGTAGAAGATCGTGCCGGTCGCCGGCTCCCAGAGCCAGTAGCCCACCTGATCGTGGAACGTCTCCACGGCGTTGGGCTTGACGATATGCGTGTGGTAGCGGAGGCCATAGAGGAGCTGCGGGCCATTCGTCTGCGGATCGATCGGCTGGAGCTCGTACCGCTCGATGAAGGCCTGCCGCTCCGGGCCTCCGGCCGTGGGATGGACGTCTTCGCCGCCGGCGCTCTTCCAGATGCCGGCCATGCCGGTCAGCGGACCCAGATTCTTCAGCGTGTCGACGTCGGCGTCGGGTTCCGTGTAGATGTCGACGGGATCGACCATGGTGACGAGCCTCGGAGCGCTTGCAGTACCACAAGGCGCTCCGGGGGGAACCATGGGGTACCCGCTATTTGGGCCGCTCCGTCTGCCACCAACCGCCGCCGAGCGCTCGATAGAGCTGCACGAACTCCGCGAGCTGCTGGCCCTCGAGCTGCGCCAACGAGAGCTGGGCCGAGAACTCGTTTTCCTGTGCGGTCACCACGTCGAGGTACGTCGCGGTTCCCCCCTGGAACTGCGACAAGGAGATGTCGACCGCGCTCCCAAGCTGTGCGACCTGCTTCTCGGCGAGCGTTCGCTCCTCGCGCAGCCCGTCGAGCGACACGACGGCGTCGTTGACCTCCCGGAGCGCCGCGAACATGGTCTCTTCGTAGACGACGATCGCCGCCTTCTTCGCGGCGTTCGCGGCGTCGACCTGCGCGATGAGGGCGCTCCCCTGGAGGATCGGTGCCGTCCAGTTCGCGGTGCCGAGAAGCAGATACGAGAATCCCTGGATCGAGGGGAAGGGTACGCCCGAGACGGCGAGACTCGAGAGCGCCGGCGCCGCCGTCAGCGGAAAGGTCGGGAAGAGTTTCGCCATCTGGACACCCACCTCCGCGTTGGCCGATACGAGCTGCGCCTCCGCCTGCCGCACATCGGGCCGGCGCGACAGGAGCGACGACGGGAGGCCGGCGGGCACCTCGGGCGGCGGAGCCAGCGCGTTGGAAGACGGCGTGCGCGCCACGGGGCCCGGCGCGAGCCCGAGCAGGAGCGAGATCGCATCCTCGGAGGTGGCGATCTGCATCTCGATGCTGGAGAGCGTCTCCTGGGCGCCGTACACGTCCGCCTCGGCGCGAGCGACCTGGAGACCCGTCGCGACGCCTCCCTGAAGCTGCGTGCGGTAAAGGTCGAGCGTCTCCTGGCGCGCGGTGATTGTGCGTCGTGTGATCTCACGCTGCAGATCGAGCGAGAGGAGCCGGAAGTACGCCTGCGCCACATCCGCCAGAACGGTAAGCCACACGTTGCCTTGGGACTCCTCGGAGGCGACGTAGTTGGCCCGTGCCTCCTCCGCGGACCGACGGAGTCCGCCGAAGACGTCCGGCTCCCACGACGCCATGACGCTTCCACTGTAGAGCGAAAGGCTCGCCGGCGACGCCGAGCCATTCGCGTATACGGCGGCTCCCGTGAGGCCGACACCGGGGAGCAGCTTCGCCCCGGCGGCCCGCGCCAGAGCGCGCGACTGCTCGACGCGCGCGACCGCGACGCGAAGATCGAAGTTGCTCTCGAGTGCTCTCCGGAGGAGGGCCTGCAGCGCGTCGTCGCGGAACACCTCCCACCAGGGCAGGTCGGCGATCGATGCTGCGCTCCGCGTCGGCTTGGCGAACCGGTAGTCGGGCGGAACGTCGATCTTGGGCCGGTGGTAGTTCGGACCCACGGCGCAGCCGGCGACTGCCGTCAGCGCAAGTACCGCCAGCCCCCGCCTTGGCCGAGCGCGGCGGCTCATTCCGCCACCGTCGGCGTCGGCGACGTTGCCGCCGCGGGGGCGCCCTCCGGCCGTCGCCGTAGCCGATGCACGACGCGCTCGATGAGCACGAAGAACGACGGCGTGACGAAGAGACCGAGGAGGGTGGCCCCAGCCATCCCGAAGACGACGACCACCCCGACGATGCGTCGCGACAACGCGCCCGAGCCCGTCGCGAAGAGCAGTGGCAAGAGGCCGAAGATGAACGCGAACGACGTCATCAGGATGGGCCGCAAGCGAAGCTCCGCCCCGGACACGGCCGCATCCTCGGCGGACTTACCCTCTTCGAGCCGAGTCTTCGCGAACTCGACGATGAGGATGGCGTTCTTCGACGAGAGCCCGACCAGCATGATGAGGCCGATCTGGGAGTAGACGTCGAACTCCACCTTCGCTGCGAAGAGCGACAGAAACGCGCAGAACGCAGCCACCGGCGCCGCGCCGAAGAGGACGCTCAGCGGCAGCGACCAGCTCTCGTACTGCGCCGCGAGGATCAAGAACACGCCGAGCAGCGCGAGGACGAAGATGGGCGTCGCGCTCGGCGCCGTCGCCTCCTGGTACGAAAGCGCGGTCCACGCGTACGAGTAGTCGGGCGGCAGCACGTCCTTCGCGACCTCTTCCAACGCCTTCATCGACTGGCCGCTGCTGTATCCCGGCGCGGCCGAGCCGATGATCTCGGCCGAGCGGAACAGGTCGAAGCGGTTCGTGAACTCGGGCCCGGTCGTGTGCTCGATGCTCACGAACGACGAGAGCGGCACCATCGGGCCGTTCGGCCCCTGGGCGCGAACCCAGAAGTCTTTGATGTCGTCGGCGGTCACCCGGTACTCGGGCGCGGCCGCCAGGTACACCTGCCAGGTGCGGCCGAAGCGATTGAACTGGTTGATGTACGCGCTCCCCATGAACGCCTGCAGCGTCGAGTACACGTCCGCGATCGCGACGCCCTGCCGCAGGACCTTGTCGCGATCGACCCGAGCGTAGATCTGCGGGACGTCGGCGTGGAAGGTCGTCGCGATCTGCGCGATCTCCGGGCGCTTCTTCGCCGCCTCGAGAAAGCGTGCGGCCTGGTCGCCGAGGTCCCGCGGCGTCCCCGTGCCGCTCCGATCCTGGAGCATGAGGTCGAAGCCGCCCGAGGCGCCGATGCCTTGAATCGCAGGCGGCGGGAATCCGAACGCGTTCGCCGCGGCGATGCCGTGAAGCTGCTGGTTTAGCGTCTGCAGGATCCCGTCGGCGTGCAGGCGCTTCGTCTTGCGCTGCTCCCAGGGCTCGAGGCTGACGAAGAAAAGGCCGCCGGACGTGGTCGCCGCCCGACCGAGCAGGTTGTAGCCGGAGACCGAGGCATAGTGGAGGACACCCGGCGTCTTCGCGAGGATGGCCTCGATCTCCCGGTTGGCCGTATCGGTCCGCTGGAGCGACGCGGCGTCCGGCAGGTTGACGTTGATGAAGAGGTAACCTTGGTCCTCCTCCGGCACGAAGCCCGTCGGCAGGCTGCGCCCGATGAAGGCAATGACCGCGACGATGACCGCGAGCAGGCCTACGGCGAAGGCGAGCTTGCGCGCGAAGTAGCGCGTGGCGGAGACGTACCCTCGGCGGGTCCCGTCGAAGCCGCGGTTGAAGACGTCGAAGAAGCGGCCCAGGGGGCCCCTTCGGTTGCGTCGGGGCTTGAGGAGCACCGCGCAGAGGGCGGGACTGAGAGACAGAGCCATGAACGCGGAGATGAGCACCGAGATCGCGATCGTCACCGCGAACTGCTGGTAAAGGCGGCCGGTAATGCCCTGGATGAACGCCATCGGAACGAACACGGCGGACATGCTGAGAGCGATCGCGACGACCGGTCCGCTCACCTCTTCCATCGCCTTGCGCGTGGCGTCCCTCGGCGTCATCCCCTGCTCGATGTGCTCCTCGACGGCCTCGACGACGACGATCGCGTCGTCGACCACGAACCCGATCGCGAGCACGAGGCCGAAGAGCGAGAGGGTGTTGATGGAGAAGCCGAGGACCGGGAAGAGCGCAAACGCGCCGACGAGCGACACCGGCACGGTGACAATGGGGATGAGCGTGGCTCGCCACGTCTGGAGGAAGAGGTAAACGACCACGATCACAAGGGCGAGCGTCTCGAGGAGCGTCTTCAAGATCTCCTGGATGCCCGCGGTGACCGGCAGCGTCGTGTCGAGAGAGACGGTGTACTCCATGTCGGACGGGAAGCGCTTCTTCAGCTCCTTCATCGTCTTCTTCGCGCCGTCGGCGACGGCGAGCGCGTTCGATCCGGGGATCTGGTAGACGGCGACGATGGCCGCCGGCTTGCCGTCGTAGCGCGCGATCTGCGTGTACGTCTGGGTCCCGAGGTCGATACGTGCCACGTCCGACATCCGCACGACCGAGCCGTCCGGGTTCTCGCGCACGACGATGTGACCAAACTCCTCGGGCGTGATGAGCCGGCCTTGGGCGCGGATCGTGTACGTGAACTCCTGCCCCTTCGGTGCGGGCTCCCCGCCGACCTGGCCGCCCGGGTTCGCATTGCTCTGTTGGAGGATGGCCTGCTTGAGGTCGCCGAAGGTCAGACCGAGCGTCTGCAGTTTGTCGGGGAGCACCCAGACGCGCATCGCGTAGTTCGAGGCGCCGAACGCCTGCACCTGCCCGAGCCCGGTCACGCGCAGGAGGGCGTCGTTGATGTTGATGACGGCGTAGTTGCTGAGAAACTGCTGGTCGTACGAGCCGTGCGGCGAATAAATCGAGAAGATGAGGAGCGGCGACGAGACGGACTTCTGGACGGTGAGGCCAAGCGCCTGCACGTCGGACGGCAGCAGCGGCGTCGCCTGAGTGACGCGGTTTTGCACGAGGATATTGTCGGTGTCGATGCTGGTGCCGACGCCGAAGTCGACGCGCATCTGGAACGTCCCGTCGCTCGCGTTCGTCGAGGTGACGTAGATCATGTTGTCGACGCCGTTCGTCTGCTGCTCGACGGGCGTGGCGACGGCCTGCTCGACGGTGAGCGCGTCCGCGCCCGGGTACGACGCCTGGACGAGGATCTCCGGGGGAACGATGTTCGGATATTGCGCCGCGGGCAGGCGCGTGACCGAAGCGGCGCCGATCAGCGTGATGAAGATGGCGATGACGATCGCCATGACGGGTCGATCGATGAAGAACTTGCCCATGATGGCGCCTTATCTCTGCGGGGTTCCGGTCGACCCGCTGGGTGCCGGGACGCCCGATCCGGTCGGCTGCTGCTCGGTGACCCCTCGCTGGTCCGGAGGCGCGGCGGGCGGTTGCTTCTTCTCCACCTCGACGGGCGCGCTCGCCATCGGCAAGGCCGACGTGTCCGCGGGCTTGGCGATCACCGGTTGCCCGGCACGCACCTTCGAGACCCCGTCGATGACGATCCGCTCGCGGGGCCGCAGCCCGTTCTCGACGACCACGAACGCGCCCGATAGCGGTCCGAGGGTGACGGCGCGCATGTCGACCTTGTCGTCGGGGCCGACGACCGCCACTTGATCCTGCCCCTGGATCTGCGCGACGGCGCGCTGCGGGACGACGACGGCTCGAGGGATGTCGTTCCGGATTCGCATGCGCCCGTACTGGCCCGGCCGCAGCAACGGGTCGGGGTTCGGGAAGAGCGCCTGGACCGTCAACGTGCCTGTGGCCGGATCCACCGGCCCGCCGACGATGGCGATCTTTCCCTTGGACGGGAAGATGCTGCCGTCGGCGAGGACGAGCTGGATCCCGCGCGCCTCGGGAGGGACAGGCCCCCCCGAGGCCTCAGCCCGCTCGAACTCGGCGATCGTGGCCGCGAGACCGATGTAGTCTCGCTCCGGAAGCGACCAGACCATGCGTATCGGATCGACCTGATAGACGGTCGCGAGCAGGGTGGGCTGCCCTTGGCCGACGAGGTTGCCCATGCGCACCTGCGCGATGCCGGCGATCCCGTCGATGGCCGCGACGACGCGCGTGTAGCCCAGGTTCAGGCTCGCCGTTCGCAGCGCGCCCTCGGCGGCCGCGACCTGCCCCACGGCCGCGTCCTTGGCAGCGACAGCGTGGTCGAGGTCTTGCCGACTCACCGCTTGCTTTGCGACGAGCGGTTGGTCGCGCGCCACGTCGGCCTCGGCCTTCTCGAGCTCCGCCCTCGCCTGGGCCAGGTTCCCCTCCGCCTGCAGCCTCGCGGCCTCGAACGGCTTCGGGTCGATGACGAAGAGCACTTGTCCCTGCTTCACGAAGGCGCCCTCGACGTAGCGTTGCTCGACGAGGAAGCCCTCGACGCGAGCCCGGAGGTCCGCGCTCACGTACGCCTGGAGCACGCCGGCGAACTCGCGGTAGCCGGGGACTTCCCGCTGCTCGACGGCCGCGACAGAAACGACGGGAGGCGGCGGTACTGTCGGCGCGGCCTTGCCGCCGCACTGAACCGTCAACGTGACCGTGAGCACTCCACCGAGTACGCAGAGTCTGGCGTACGCGATGCGCGCCCACATGATTTGGGTTTCATAGAGGTCGACCGACTCGGGTCAAGCAACCGCAAGCAACGGCGGCTCGACTTCCGACTGTTCTCCTCCTGTTCCGACTCTCCGTCGTTTCAGAGACTCGGGGCACTAGTTGCGAAGTTTGCGGGCGACGACGCGCGTGAAGGCGGGGTTGATTTCGACGGTGACGCTGTCCATCACCCGGTGCACGGTTCCGAGCACGCCCCGGAGGGGGTGCTCGGGGGCCACGGAGGCTCCCTCCGTGACGCCGCTCTTCCTCGCGTCCGACATACCGCCTCCGGGAGTGGCCTCGACGACGATCTCCTCGCGGGGCTCCAGGGCGAACGTCACGGTCAACCGACCGTCGTAGGCCACCCTCAGCAAGTGGGCGGCGAGCTCGGCCACCGCGATGCCAAGTTCCCACTGCGCCTTGACCGCAAAGCCGCGATGGCTCGCGAACCGGCGCGCATCGACGGCGCAGCGCTCCGCGTCGACCCGGGTGCGAATCGCGAACGTCGTCGAGTTCTCGCCGTGCGGCAAGCGCATGGACTCCGAGTCGACCGCCATGCCGACGGCGACGACGCAACCGGCGTCGTCCGAGGGATTGCCGTGAGCCTCGACGATCGCCCGCGCTAGGACAACGGGCTCGAGGGATTGCTGCGGTCGGAGAGCGAATCGCCCTTGCACGCCGTCCGTGTGCAGGACGAGGACGTCGCCCTCGCAGAACTCGAGCACCTGCGGACTCGAGGGGCGAAACGTGCTGCCCACCACGCCGGCAGGGACGATGATGTGCTTGGGGTCGTTCGAACCGCTCGCGAGAAGCGCGGTCACGCTCCCCACGCCCGCGACCTCGACGCTACGCCCCACCTCGTCGAAGCGGGCGACCACCGCGACGGCCCCGCGCGTCTTCAAGAGCGCGCTGTGAGCGTTTTCGAGGATGAGTCCGAGCGGCGCGTCGAGCGCCTCGCGGATGCAATCGAGAAAGGTGGACGACGCGGCCGCGGCCGCGGGGCCATGACCGAGGCCGTCGACCGCCGCGACCACCACGCCGTGCGCCCACGCCTCGATGAGACAGGCATCGCCCGCGACCGACTCTCGCGCGAATGGCCGGACGAACGACCCGGCGGAGATGCGCATCACGACAGAAGCTTCCTCGCGACGACGGTCGTCCCCGCGTTCGTTCGCGACTCGATGTCCAGCGACTCCAGGCAGTCGAGGGGGAAGACGAAGCGGAAGAGCGACCCCTTCCCCGTGTTCGATTCGACCTCGATTCGCCCGCCCATGCCGCGAACGACTTCGCGCACGACGCTCAGCCCCATGCCCCGCCCCGACGTCTCGGTGACGACGTCGCGTGTCGAGAAGGCGTCGGCGAAGAGCGCGTTCACGAGGTCGTCGTGCGTCGACGCGGGGAGCTTGTGCGCGCGGGCCTTCGCGGCGACGGCCTCCCAGTCGATCCCGCGACCGTCGTCATGGATGACGACGAACATCGCCTCGGGCGCCGCGTAGCCGTGCATCCGAAGCGTGGCCCGGGGGGGCTTGCCAGCCGCCTCGCGCTCCGCGGCCGTCTCGATCCCGTGGTCGACCGCGTTGCGCACTACGTGCGTGAAGGCCGACCAGAACGGACCGAACCGGTTGGGTGGCAGCCGCAGACGACTCGGCTCCACCACGACGTCGACGTCGGCCCTCTTCAGCTTTGCCGCGAGTCCGTGGACGCGTTCGGTGAAGCGCTCGAGGCTCAACACGACCGACTCGCTCCGGAACGAGGCCACCATCCGAGCCAGGGATTCGGTGCCGTTCCCGCGCCGTGTCGCCTCGACGAGTGCCTCGTACTCCGACTCCTCGATCGTCACCTGCTTTCGTCCGAGCCGACCCAGCGTGTCGTACCTCTTCTCGACCGCGCCCCACACGTCGGCGATGGCGGCGCTCTCCTCGGGGCTCGGGTGCGAGGGGCTCTCCTCGATGCGCGTCTCGATGTCGTGGCAGACCCGCGCGACGCTCCCGAGCCCGAAGAGAGCGCTGTTCCCCTTCAAGGTGTGGAGTGCCCGCTTGACGACGACCAGCGGAACCGTCGCGTCCTTGGCCGTCGCGACCAGCTGCGCGCACTCGTCGTAGAAGCTCGAAAACCCCCTCGGGTCGCGCAGAATGCGCTGGAACATCGCGACCGTCTCGCGCTGCGACTCTTCCGCCCTCTCCGCCTCGAGGCGATCGGTGATGTCGGAGATGACGAGGACGAGCTTCGACCACTCCTCGTCGGCCATGACGGCGTCAGCCATGACGGGGCGATACGCGAGCTCATAGGTGCGATCGCAACTGCGCATGCGGCGCGGCATCTGGTGGAGGCACAGCTCGGTCGGCATGATGCCGTCGGTGAGTGCGTCCCACGACACGCGGAGCACCTCGCTGAAGGTGGCGTCGACGGATCCGAGGTACGTCCAGATCGGTGTCCCGGGAGCGGGCGAACCGAACCACCGGTCCACCGTCGCGGATCGCTCTTCCGAGATCGAGCCGTCGCGCTTAAGCGTGATGAGCCCCTGCTCGAGGTTGTCGAGCACGAGACGCATGTCGGCGTTGCGCGCCTTGATCTTTGCCTCGCGCTGGGCGATGGCCTCCGCCATCGCGCGGAATCCCGACGCGAGGACGCCGATCTCGTCGGCCGACCACACGTCGATTTCGACCTTCTCGCCGCGTTCGAGCTGCTTTGCTGCGTCGGCGACGCGTCGCAATGGAAAGACGATGGCCCGTCGCGCAAACACCACCAGCAGGGCGGCGGTGACGAAGGCCACGCCGAAGGAGTCGCGGAGAATCGCCCCCTCGACCTGGGCGATGGCCGCGTTTTCTCGCGCGAGGGAGAAGATGACGCAGACGGCTCCGACGGCTTTGCCTCC
>PLIR01000247.1 GCA_003139415.1 Myxococcales bacterium
GCGATGTTCAGCTCGCCATCGAAGTTGAACGCTCGCGGATCCGAATCGGAACCGTATTCCGCTATCTTTCGATAGTTGATGTCGCCGGTGAGTTCCGTCGAGTCCTGGTTCTTCTCGTCCTTAGGCTGGAAGGTGCCGATGCCGATGCGATCCTTCTCGCTCAGAACGAGGCGCTTCACCCGGATATGGTTGCGGACGACCTTCGACCAGTCGCCCTCGTACTTTTGCATGAGAGCCTTGAAGATGAAGCGGCTCGCGGGATCGAGGTCTCCGTCGACGCGCACCTTGAACTTGTCGTTCGAGAGGCCAAGCTGCTCGATCGCCTTGGCGCGCCACTCGAGCGGGATGACTCGCAGCGGCTCCTCGTTCATCGGGCTGGGGAAGCGATCGTTCTCGGCCTTGTCGATGCCGGTGCCCGCCAGGCCGGTCCACTCGAAGGTGTAGAGCGCGCCGTCGGCCGTACGCGAGTACTGCTCGATGCCCAGCTTGAGCAGGCGAGCGATGGTGCTCTTCGACGATCCGACCGGTCCGTGGAGCAGGATGACGCGACGTTCGGGCCCGTAGCCCTCCGACGCCGCCTTGAGCACGTGCACGAGGCGCATCAGGGGGATGTCCAACCCGAAGATGGCGTTGGTGCCGCTCGCCTGCTCGTCCTTGAAGAAGTTGTACCGGACAAGCTTCTTCTTGCTGTCGATGTACTCCTCGGTGCCGTAACTGATGATCATGTCGTAGAGGCGCTGGTAAGCGTTGCGCGTGACCTGCGGCTTCTCCCGGATGATCCCGAGGTACTCCTCGAAGTCGCCTTCCCAGTGGAGCTCCCGGTAGAGGCGAAGATCCTGCATCGCGGCGATGCGATCGGTCATGTTGGACAGACGCGTCTCGGGCATGAATGCACCATATCATCCCCGCCGGCCTCGGCCCGCGACAGTCGCGATCGCCTGAAGCGACTGGACAAGGGTCATGGACGTGCTTCGATCCGCTGGAGCCCTCGAGGTAGGTGTATGAACTCTGGCAACGCCGCCTTCGTCGCCCTCGTGGCGGGCTCACTCGCCTGCCTCGTCGGTTGTGAGGCCGAGGGCGAATCGCGCGACCCCGCCTATCCCGAGGCCATTGGCTATACGCCGCCCTCCGTCGCCCCCGCTTCCGAAGCTCTGCCGGCGGGCGCGGCTGTCGGGCCGGGCGCCGGGCTGGGGCCGGGAGACGACGGCGAGGCTGCCTACGCCGATGCCGATCCCTCAGCGCTCACCGATTTTCGCGAGACGCTCGAGCCCTACGGGACCTGGACCGACGACGCGACCTACGGCTCGGTCTGGATCCCGTCGCCGTCCGTGGTCGGCCCGGACTTCACCCCGTACGTCAGCGCCGGCCATTGGGACTACGACAGCGACTACGTCTGGGCGAGCGACTACGACTGGGGCTGGGCGCCCTTCCACTACGGGCGCTGGGCCTACGCGGACGGTCCTGGTTGGGAGTGGATTCCCGGACGGCAGTACGCCGGCGCCTGGGTCGCGTGGCGCGTCGGGGCCGACAACTGGGGCTACGTCGGTTGGGCCGCGTTGCCGCCCACTTGGGGCTGGCGCGGCGGCTCCGCCGTGGGGCTCGGCTTCGTTCCGCGCGCCCCGTACGCCTTCGTGAGCAACGCCGATCTCTTTGCGCCGTCGGTCGGCAACCGGATTGTCTCTGGCCCCCAGGTGGGCGCGATCGCGGCGCACACGACGCCGTTCGTCCCGTCGTCCTCTGCCGGTGCGTCCGGCCGCGTCGTCGCGCACCCGACGGTCGGTGGCCCGACGCCGGACTCGATCCACATCGCTCCTTCCGCGGTCGCTCGCGCCTCCGTCAGCGACGCGCACGGGATCGCGCAAGCCCGTGCCTACGCGCGTCCCAGCACGGCGATGGCTCTCGGGGCGAGGGCGCCTGCCAGCTATACGGCGCGCGCTGGCGGTTCGTACGCGCCCTCCGAGTCACACTTCGGCGGCAGGCTCGGGGGCGGATTCGCCGGCAACGCGGCGTCCGCTCGCCCGATGCCCGCCTATGGCGCACGCCCGTACTTCGGTGCGCCGTCCCAGGCGTCGTCGCAGTCCCGAGCTTACTCGGCGCCCCGCGGCGTTTCGTCTCCATCCGGCTACGGCGGTCATAGCGGCGGCGCCTTTCGGGGCTCATCGGCGCCCTCCGGTTACCGGGGCGGGGGCGGGGGCGGGGGCGGGGGCGGCGGCCGTGGGGGCGAAGGTGGAGGCGGCGGCGGTCACGGCGGCCACCGTTAGCGGCGCTACACGAGCATTCGGAGGGAACGTTCATGCTTACTCTGAAGTCCGCGTTCGGGATCGCGCTCATCGTCGCCTCGGCGGCTTGCTACGAGGCCACTCCAAGTACCTCGTCCGCGGGTGGTGGCTATGGCGGAAGCTACGGCGACGACAGCGACGCATCCGACGACGCAGGACCGCAGCCGACGCTCGCGTTCGTCGATGCGAACCGCACCTTGAACGCGGTCGCGGGGCAGGGCGTGGGCGTCTTCGTGACGTACCAGTCCGGCGGTCAGTGGCTGGTTCAGTGGACGTGCGACACGGCCGTCACCAACGAATCCTGCTTCTTTCAGATCGACGTCAGGGCGGTGACGGGCTCGCCGGTGGTGCTCGCGAGCGACAGCATCGCGCCGGGGGGCACGGTAGGTCCCAGCAGCCCAGGGACGATCCAGATCTCCACCACGACGACGACCGAAGAGGACCAGGCTTCGTTCGTCACGTCCGCCGGCGCGACCCTCAGCGTGGCAGTTTTGCTGAACGGGCAGGGCTCTGGCCAGTATTTCTTCTTCGTTCAGAACGGCAAGGTCAACGGCGGCTACCAGGGGGCCCTGGCCGACCCGCTCGAGTTCGAGCCCACGTCGCCCTGAGGGGCGCATCGATGCCGCGCGCCGTCGTCGGGATCGGCGCGAACCTCGGCGACCGCCTGGCGGCCATGCGCGCCGCGGTGCGCATGATCGAGGGCGTGGCACGCGTCGAGGCCAGGTCGCGCGTCTACGAGACGGCGCCCGTCGGTGGGCCGGCGCAGCCGACGTTCCTCAACGCGGCCGTGCTGGTGGCGTTCGACGGTCCGGCGCTGGATCTCCTTGATCGGCTGCTCTCCATCGAAGCGACCCTCGGTAGGGTCCGGATGGAGCGATGGGGGCCGCGCACCATCGATCTCGATCTGCTCTGGATCGAAGGCGTCTCGGTCGATGACCCCCGCCTCGTCGTGCCCCACCCTCGCCTCCGCGAGCGCGCGTTCGCCGTGCGTCCGCTCCTCGACGTCGTCCCCGGCGCGCTCGATCCGGTCTCCGGCGAGGCATACGCGGTCCCCCCCGGCGACCTGCGCGAGACGGACGGATCACTCGGATGACAGCAAAGCTCAGAGCCCGAACGAGCGAAGCTTCTTGTGCAGGCCTTCGCGCGTGATCCCGAGCGCCTTGGCCGCCGCGGTCTTGTTGTTGTCGTGCTCGTTCAGCGATTCTACGAGGAGCCACCGCTCCACCTGGTCCATCGTCTCCTTGAGGGAGCCTTTGGTCGGCCGCACCCGATCGAGGAGCCCCTCGACCCGGCGGATGTGCGGCGAGAGCAGCTCGGGAGTGACGAAGGAGCCGGCATCCACCTGGATGACGAGCCGCTGCACCTCGTTCTGCAGCTCGCGGACGTTGCCTGGCCAGTCGTAGGCCTGCAGGAGCTCCATCGCCTGCTGCGTGAAGCCGCTCGTCGGCTTACCCAGCTCTGCGGCGAAGCGCTTGAGAAAGTGCTCCGCGAGCGCCGGGATGTCCTCGCGCCGTTCGCGCAAGGAGGGAACACGGATGGGGAATACGTTCAGCCGGTAGTACAGGTCCTCGCGAAAGCGGCCTGCTGAGACTTCCTTGGCGAGCGATCGGTTCGTCGCCGCGACGATCCGGACGTTCACTCGCTTTTCTTGGGTCGCGCCGACGGGCCGGATCTCCCCCTCCTGGAGCGCGCGCAGGAGCTTGGACTGGAGCGCGGGAGGCATCTCCGTGCACTCGTCGAGGAAGAGGGTCCCGCCGTCGGCGATCTCGAAGAGGCCTTTCTTGTCTTCGTGGGCACCCGTGAAGCTACCCTTGCGGTGACCGAACAGCTCACTCTCGAGCAGGTTTTCCGGCATCGCGGCGCAGTTCTGGGTCACGAAGAGCTGCGTCCGCCGCCTCGAGCGGTAGTGGACGGCCGCCGCGATGAGCTCCTTGCCGACGCCGGTCTCCCCCTCGATGAGGACCGTCACCCGCGTATCGACGACCTTGGCGAGCTGCGCGAAGAGGGCGCGCATCGCCGAGCTGCTGCCGACGATCTCCTGCTCCCCCTTGCCGACCCGTCTCGACTCTTCGCGCGTCTTGAGGAACGCATTCTCCTTGGCCATCCGCTCTTCGGCCGCGCGAAGGCGCTGCAGAAGCCGGGAATTGGCCACCGCGAGGGACGCATTGTGCGCGAGGACGGCGCAGACGTCGAGGTCGGCGCTCGTGAAGACGCCGGTGCTCTCGCGGTTGTCCATCTGGAGCACGCCGAGGATCTCGTCGCCCTTCCACAGCGGTACTCCGAGGACACTTCGGATCTGCGCCCCCATCATGGACTCCGAGCGGCCAACCTCCGCGGGGGCGTCGGCCGCGAGGACGGCCGTCCGTTCGAGGACGACCTTTCGGAACACGCTGCGAGTGACGGGAATGGGGGCGGCCGCGGGCCCGGTTTGCCCGCGCACCCGCGTCACGATCGGTACGTAGCTCGGAGTCCCGCGCCCTCCGTCGTCGTCCTCGCGAAGGACGACCGTGACGTGCGTCGCGCCAGGCACGAGCGCGAACGCCCCCGAGCAGATGGCGGTGAGCACGTCGTGTAGCCCGTCGGCGGCGCCGATGTGCTTTTGCACGTCGTACAACGCGCGCAATCGGCTGGCGTCGCCCTCCACGGTCGACTCGGCGTGGCCGAGGTCGTCGATCGGCCGCGTCGCCAGTACCCGCGTCGCGTCCTCCGGCCGCACCTCGCCCTGGACCGTGACAGCCAGGAGGACGACGTCGGCCCCCGCCCCGAGCTCGACGACGTCGTTCGACGCGAGAACGACCTCCCGCCCGTTGCCGTCGTCGAGCACGATCCGCGTGTCTCCCCGCACGACGACCGTCCCGTTGGTCGACCGGAGGTCGCGCAGCACGTAGCACTCGTCCCCCGCGACGATCCGCGCGTGCTCGCCGGACACCCCCTCGTCGGGCAAGATCAGATCATTATCCTCGGCTCGCCCGACGCGCACCACCCCTGCCGATGACTCGTGCCGCGTCCCGGCCGAACGCCCGCGCGTGACCTCGAGGAGGATCATCGGACCGCGATCATACCGCGCCGGCGCTCCCCCGTTGGGGTCGAGGAGCTGACGGCACGTCCCCGGCTCCGCCGGGGCGTGGTCAATACTAAGGCGCGGCTCGCGCCCTCAGCCGCAGCGCCACCTTTACGACCGGGTCGTCGGCCATCCGCAGCCTGGGATCGTTTGCCTTCGTGTCGGCCGCGACGACCTTGTCGAGCGCGTCCGCCGCAGACACGTCCCCGCGCGGCGCCAGCTCGTCGATGGCCTCGACGACGGCGAGACGAGCGCTCGGGTCCTTGACCTTGTCGACCCGCTTCAGCAGCTCGCCGCGCGTGGCGTCCGCCTGGGACTGCCCGTACACGACCGCCATCGTGGCCGCCTTGACCGCCCGAAAGTTCGCCAGCGGATCCCCCGACGGAATCGGCTCGTCGAGCGCCGCGACGTAGCAGCTCGAACTCGTGCCGCACTTGTCGAGGACGCTGCTCGCGAAGTCGTACTCCTTCTTGCTCGCGTCGAAGACCGCCGGCGGGATGTCGGACGATTTCGGGTCGCTCTTCACCTTGGCCAGCGCGGCCCCGACGTCGGCCTTCTTGGCGGTCGGCATCAACTTGAGCGCCGCTTCGAGGAGCACCAGCTTGTTCGCCGTGTCGGGCGCTCCTGCGATCTCCTTGAGGAGCCAGTCGGTCAGGGCGGGGTCGTAGAAGCCCGCGGAGGCCTGCGCGAGCGCCGTGCGAGGTTTGAGGTCTTTGAGCAGGTCGACCGACGAGTTCCACGTGAGCTTCTTGTAGGCCCCGAGGAACGCCGGCTCGACTCGAGCGTCCGCGGGGAACTGCACCAGCGCCTGCGCGAACGCCGTCCTGGTCGTGTCCGTGTCGGCGCTCGGAAGGGCCGCGAGGATCGCGTCGCGTCCGGCCGGCCGCGACAGGAGGGCCAACGTGTCGGCGACGATCGCCAGGTTCGTCTTGTCCTTGTACGCCTCGCCCGCCTTGACGTAGTCCGGGTCCTGGCCGTTCAGAGCCTTGATGAGCTCCGGCTCGGCGTCCTTCGCCATCCGCAGCAGGGCCATGCGCGTCGGCGCGTTCAGGTCGATCTTGGTCGGCGTCAGCAGCACGAGCGTGAGCTGCTTGACGGCCTTCGCGTACTTCAACTCGCTCAGGACCTGAATCGAGGTGAGCTGCCACCACTGCACCTGATCCATCGACGAATCGACGTTGTCCGGGATGACGGGCGCCTTCAGCTTCTCGATGGCCTTGTCGCCGTAGCTAGGGTCGTGCACCGCGAGGATCGCCTCGTGCAGCGCCTTGTAGAGGCGCTCGCTCTTCGCTTTGGAGGCGTGGAAGCCCGAGAAGACGTTCCAGAGCTCGGCGACGACCGTCGGGTCGATCTTCACCCCGGCCTTGGCCATGTAGTTGATCGACTCGCACGAGACACGGACCTCGTCGTCGGTCTTGCCCATCTCGAAGTCCTTGAGGGCCTTCGCGAGCGCCGGCTGCGTCCGAGGGTCATGGGTCTCGGCGAGGAACTTGATGAGGTCCACCCGCGTTTTGTCGTCGAGCCCCCCGGCCGTGTACTGCTTGGTCATCGGATCGATGATCGTGTCGAGCAGCTGCTTGATCTCCGGCGCCTCGGTGTTGTTGCTCGCCTTCGTCATGCCGTCTTCGTAGAACTGCGTCAGGCGCTTGATGGCGTTGGCGCGCTGCGCCGGATCGTCGAGGCGCTTCACCCAGGTCGAGGGCTCGTTCTCGTCCTCGCAGGCGACGAGGCCCGCGGCGAGCAACGGGAGCACCCCGATCACGATGGGAGCGGCAGGCAAGGCCGCGCACGATGCCGACAACAAACGAAGCGTGCAGCAGAGCGAACGCACGGTCCTCATGGGATCTCCAGTCTTGACGGCGCCGCGACGGTACAGGGCTGCGCGCGAGAGTGTCAAACACGTACCCAACGGATTTTTGAACGGGACGCAGTCGCGGTCGCTCCCCACCGGATTTGTGAAACGCGCTGCGCTCCGGCCGGTCGCGTTTCAACCCGAGAGGCGGCAGGTCGTGGGGGGAGTTCGAGTCGGAGGTGCCTTCGGCCGGGCGGTGGCCCCTCCTGTCTGGCCGGCGC
>PLIR01000385.1 GCA_003139415.1 Myxococcales bacterium
AAGGCGGCGTTGCGGCGGTGAGCGCCGGCGTTGCCGTGGACTTCACCTCGGGTGGCGGAGGAGGAAAGTCCGGGCCCGTATGCGCTGGCTTGTCGGCGACCGTTGGCGAACTCGGTAGGCCCTTGTCGGTGGCGGGCGACATCGACAACCATGCACCGACGCCCCCGGCCGCGAGGAACGCCACCCCCAGCCCGATCCAAAGCGGCTTTCGTGAGGGCCGGGCCAGGCGAACCATGTCCGAGCTGACGGACTCGACCCGTGGCCGCATCGCCGGCGCCGGCGGCCCCACAGGAGCGGCACGCCGCGGGATGATTCGCGTCGCCGCCAGNNAGAGGCCGGAGACGCGGACGACTCTACGGGCACGTACGGCGCCACCACGATGGCGGCGGCAGGCTGCGCCACGACGGGTGCCGGCGCGGGTGCAGGTGGAGCGTTCGAGGGTCCGGGAGGCGCGTGCGACGGTGCAGGTGCACCGTACGACGGTGCTGGCGGAGCATGCGACGGCGCAGGGGCAGGGTATGACGGTCCAGGCGCAGCGTGTGATGGTGCCGGTGCAGTGTACGACGCGATTGCCGCGGGCGAAGCCGGTGGCGCCGCGACGGCGGGCTCTGCCACCACGATCGACTCGACGGGCTCCATCGTGCCGACGACGCGCGACGGCGGGAATGAGCCGCCCGCGATCTTCGCCGTCGTGCGCACGTCGACGTGTGTCCCGCCCCCCTGGAGTGCCTGCATATCGGCGGGCGAGAGGCTGCCGGCACCCGTGAACGGAGCTTCGTCGAGCTCCCACGAAGGGCGAAAAGCCGTCGCGAGCCGCTCGAGGTCATCCGGGGTGGGCGGGGTGTTCTCGAACCCCGGCGGCCCCTTCGAAACGGGGTCACCTTGATAAGCCATGCTGCACCCGAAAAGGCTAACACCTGCGCCGCTGTCCAACAAACTCGTGAAGACGCAGCAAATGCACTGCCCAAGTACCTAAATTTCCAATGACGCGCGCGTTTCAGCTGTAACTTTTTCGGGCAGGGAAGGCACGTTTCGCGCCGCTCGAGCCGTCGCCCGTCACGCGGGGAATTGCTCACGCAGCGTGTCGTCCCACTGGTCCGCCACCTTGCCCACCGTCTCGAGCAAGTCCTCGAACTCCTCGTAATCCAGCCCGGACAGGCGTCGGAGCGCGCGCACGACCACCTCTTCCCGTTCGGCGTCGATCGCGAATGCGGCGTCCGACGTCGTGAGAAACGAGAGCTCGAGCAGACGGCGATACAGATTCTCCCGTTCTCCTTTGGGGACCGGCATGACCGGCGCCACGAATAGGAGCACGCCATGGTCTTCGAGGACGTTGATCCCGACGCCCGCGGAGCCCTTTCGAACCAGCGTGTACCCGGCCGGGTCGAGCGGCTCGAGCTTCGCGCCCGCGCGCTCCCCGAACCGTGCGAGGTAAGCGTTGACCATGGCCCGCGCGTCTTCGTACGTTTGGCCGCTGGCGCGATCCGCATACGTCGGTTGCATCGTCAGCTGAGGCTCGGACACGTGGCACCTCTGTCTTGCGGGCGTTCCTCGAGCGAGCTTAGCGCCCGTGGGCGGTTCGTGTCTCGCGTCATGGCCCCGCTCCTCGGGGCCCTCGTGGCCGCGCCGGCGACGACCGGGTGTCGGGTCGGGCCGGTGGGCGCCGATGCAGGGGCGGACGTCGCGGGGGCTGGCGGCGGCAACGAACTCGCCCTCGTACGACGTCTCTCGATGGGCGGCCTCGGCGCGCCTCTCCTTCCGCCTCGCGCAGACGCCCTCGCCCTCGCCGAGTCGGTCGAGGCGCGCGCGGCTCGCGAGGGGTCCGGTATGCGCGCGGTCGAGCTTCACGCGGCGGCAGCCGCCTTGCTCACCCGCATATGGCGGATCGACGGCCGCGATCGCGACGCCACCGAGGCCCTCGAACTCTATCGCGCCGCCGCGCGCGACGCGAAGGTCACGGGCGCCTGCGAGGCGGCCGTCGCCGCGGCCGAGCTGGAAGGCGACGTGGCTCGCGACGCCGAGACGACATACGCCGCGCTCTACCGCGCGCAGCGACGCTTCGCCCCGGCATCGGAGCCGGTCGCCGACGCGGGCCGATCGGACACGGCTTGCCGGCGCGCGATCGACGACGCGCTCGCCGACGTTGCCGCGTTCCGCCCCGCGCAGCGCACGCTCGACGCCATCGACGAAGGGCTCGACGTGGCGGGAGAGGCCGTGGTCCCCTTGGCCGCGGCGCCCATCGACGCGGGCGCCAGCGAACCAGCCACGCCTCCTCAAGTCGTACGCATCGAGGCTTGGCCCGGCCGCGACGCGGCCCGAATCGTCGTCGTCCTCGATCGACCGGCAGCCTATCGCGTGGGCGACGAGCTGCTCTCGGCACGCGCCGCGCCGAGTACGTTCCTGGACCTCGACGGCGTCGACCTCGGCGCGACACCGCGCGACCTGGCGGAGTCAGGGGTCGTCACGCGCGTGCGTGCCGAAGCCTCGAGCACCGGATCACGGGTGTCGATCGACATCGACGGGCGCGCGTGGCGTCGTGTATTTTACATGTACGACCCCTATCGCGTGGTCGTCGACGTCGCGCGCCGCCTGCCCGGATCGGTCGGTCGGGTCCCGCGCGACCTGGCCCGCGTGGTGCTCGACCCAGGCCACGGCGGACGCGACACGGGCGCGGTCGGTCTGGGAGGCCTCCGCGAGAAGGACGTGACGCTCGACATCGCGCGGCGCGTGTCCGTCATCCTCGCCGGGCAAGGCCTGCGAGTCATCTTGACGCGAGACGACGATCGCTTTGTCTCGCTCGAGGAGCGGACCGCGCGCGCCAACGAGTCGGCCGCGGATCTGTTCGTCTCGATCCACTGCAACGCGAGCGAAAGCAAAAGCCGCCGCGGAGTGGAGACCTACGTGCTCGACACGACGCGCGACGAGATCGCGGCCCGCGTCGCGGCTCGCGAGAACGCCACGACGCAGGCGGCCACGGCGGAGCTCGCGTCCATTCTGGGTGGCCTGCGGCTGGCCGACCAGGGGCAGCGGTCGCGGCGCCTTGCCCGCCTGCTCGATCGGTCTGCGTCCTCGGCGTTGCAGGCAAGGTACGGAGACGTCGTGGACGGCGGCGTCCATCCCGCAGGCTTCTACGTACTCGTCGGCGCCGCGATGCCGAGTGTCTTGTTCGAGACCAGCTACATCTCGAACCCCGTCGAAGAGCAGCGCCTCGCGAGCGAAGACGGACGACAGCTCTTCGCCGACGCGGTCGCCAATGCCGTGAAGGCGTACCGCGAGGGTCGCTAGAGCGACAGGTCTGGTGACCCTTCACCCGCGTGTTTCGGGGCGCGGGGCCGCGCTACTCGAGGCCCGCGAGGAGCTCCATCCGCTCGCGCAGCTCGCGCAGGTCGAGCGGGGCGGGACCTGCCAGGACGACGCGGACGTGCCGGGTGGCTTCGGCCTGCCCGAGCCGCGCGGAGACCGTCTCCGCGCCGAGCGGCGCGAGGTCGCCCAGGACGACGATTTCCGGGTCGAGCGCCGCGAGGCACAGGAGGCCATCGACGACGTGGGCAAACGCGGTCACCTCGAAGCGACGCGACAGGGCGCGAAGCAGCGCGTCCGCCGCGCGCGCGTCCGACTCGACCACGACGACCCGTGGCCGCGCCTGACAAAGGGCCGCCGGAATACCGAAGCCGTAGGCGCGAAGGAAGTCGACGACGTCCAGGCGCCGGAAGCGCAGGTGCCGCCCTACCGTTCGGACTCCGCGGATCTTGCCGCGACTCTCCCAGTTGTGGACGGTCTTCAAGTCGACGCCGCAGAACTCGGCCACGCGTACGGCCGAGAGCATGCGATGGCGACTCTCCGGCTCGCTCATGCGGGCGGCGCGCCCTCCGGGAGAAACCGGCCGTCTCGCAGAACGTACCGCGACGGCCCGGGCGAGCGTGCGGCGCGGACGCTGTGCTGCGGATCGCCCGGCAGCGCCAGCGCCATCGCGTCCCCTTGCGCCACGAGCTCCGGACAGATCGGCTCCAGACACGACTGCCCCGCGATGGCGGCGGCAGCGACGGCATTGGGGGCCGAAGCCAGGATCTCGAGCGTGCGATGCGTCGGCGGGGCGAGCAGCAGTTCGCCGCGATCGAACCGCTCGAGGACGCGCGCCGGCGTCGACCAGAAGCTCGCGGTCGTCTCATGACCGTCGTGCCGACCCTCGAGCGCGGGCGTCGCGACGAACAGGAAAAACCGCGTATCGAAGCGTCGCGGCTCGGTTACGGGCGTCACCCACCGCGCGAACGCGTGGAGCGCGAAGAGATCGAGCTTGCGCCCCGCCTCCGACAGCAGCCCGCGCAACGACGTCGGCGTGGCGCGCCCACGCAAGGCGGCGCGCCACCCGAGGAGTTCTTCGTGCGCCGGGGCGGGGCCGGTGACGGGCAAGATGGCCGCTTCTTCGAGAGCCTCGCGGCACGCAGCGACCGCCAGACCGTGTGCGGTGCCTTCGTCTGCCGCAATCGGTGTGGACGTGGCACGCGGCGCCGTCGCATGCGCCCGCCACGCGGGATCCCTGTCGTCCGCGTCGAGCTTTCCGCCGGGAAAGACGATCGCGCCGCCGAGAAACCCGCCCTTGCGTCGTTCGACGCAGAACACCTCGACCCCTCTCGCGCCGCCGGCGGCGTCGCGCACGACCACGAGGGTCGCGGCATCGAGGGGGTCCGGTCCGGTACGCGTCGGGTCGAGGTCTGGCATCGACATTCCAGCGCCGTCACGCGTCCCGCGTCCGGCGCCGCTCTTCGGCGGCGCGCGCCTCGATCTTCTTTTGGTCAGCGGCCGTTTCGACCAGCCACCAGGTGTCGTGCTCGGTCGCTGTCGCGACGCAGTCGAGCGTCAAAGCGATCGCGGGCTCGGCCCCGATCGCGTCGCACGCCCGCCCTGGCAGCTCGATCACCGCGCGACGCACCCGCAGCCCTTCAAGCGTCGCGGAGATCCGCATCACCGCCTCCCGGAACGCATCCTCGCCGAAGGCTCCGCGCGCGCCAAGCCCCACCAGGACGACCTTCTCGAACGGCACGTGCGGCTTGCCGGGCACGAGCAGAACCTCGCCCCGACGCCCCTGCACGAAGCCGGATTGCATCAGCGTGGCGAGCCGTCCGCCGAGGCGCCAGTCGAGCAGGCCCGCAAAGCCGCGCGCCGGACGCTCGTCGCTCCAGATGGAGGCGACGCACACCTCGGCGCCCGCGCTGTCGAGTCGCCGAAGGTCGGGCGCTACGAAACGGAACTCCATGCCTGTTTTCAGGCCAGAGGAGCCTCGGCGTCCTTGCGCCCGAGCGTGTCCGCAATCCGATTGAGCACGCCGTTGACGAATGCACCTGACTCGTCGGTCCCGAACGCCTTCGCCAACTCGACGGCCTCGTCGAGGATGACGGCGCGCGGGATGTCGGCGCGGTGCGCGAGCTCCCACGTGCCGAGGCGCAGCACGTTCCGGTCGACGCGCGACATCCGCTCGATGCGCCAGTGCGCCGACGCTTCCGAGATGTGCGCGTCGAGTTTGTCGCGCGTCTCGGCTACCCCGCGGACCACGCTGTCGGCGTAAGCCCGACCGTCCGGGTCCGCTTCGGAGACGAAATTGTGCCAGAACAGATCGATGACGTCCGCGGCCTCCGCCGCCGACTGCTCCATCTGGAAGAGCATTTGAAGCGCCGCCTCGCGGCCCGAATGGCGCGCACCCACTGCATCATCTCCGCGAAAAAAAACGTGCCTTCAGAAGCCCGCGTCGCCCAAAGCGCGCGAGAGCGAGACCATCTCGATGGCGCCGACGGCCGCGTCCCAACCCTTGTTGCCCGCCTTCGTGCCGGCGCGCTCGATCGCCTGCTCGATCGTCTCGGTCGTCAGCACGCCGAACGCGATGGGCACCGAGTTGCCCTGCGCAGCGGCCGAGAGCCCACCGGCCGTCTCGCCCGCGACGAAGTCGAAATGCGGAGTCGACCCGCGGATGACGGCGCCGAGCGCGATCACGGCATCCACCTTGCCCGACGCCGCGAGCCGGCGCGCGACGAGCGGCAGCTCCCAGGCGCCTGGGACGCGGACGACGATCACGTTGCCCGCGTCTCCTCCGTGGCGCACGACCGCGTCGACCGCCCCTTCGAGCAGCCGATCCACCACGAAGTGGTTGAAGCGACTTGCCACGATCGCGAATTTCGCGCCCTTCGGCACGACAACGGAGCCTTCGATTACGCGCATGGTCATCAATCCGCCTCGGGGTTGCGTTTGCCTCCACGGCTCATCGAGTGCAGCGGCACCCGCTCGACGACGTCGAGCCCGAACCCATGGATCCCCGCCAGTTTACGCGGGTTGTTGGTCAGCAGGCGGATCTCGTGGAGGCCCAGGTCGACGAGCACCTGGGCCCCCAGTCCGAACTCGCGAAGAGGCTGATCGAGGACGGCGCCGGCCGGCAGCGCGCGGGACGACCCGATGGCGGGCGCCGTGGCGCTGGACGGCGGCGCCGCGTCGCGCAAGGAGTCGAGCTCGGCGCGCAGGTTGCCTGTCGGCGCGATGTAGACGAGGGCACCGCAGCCCGCAGCCTCGATCTGCGCGATGGCCTCGCGCAGGTGCCGGCCCCCGTCCCGCGGCGTCGCCACGAACGAGTCGGCCAGGGTCGACCCCGAGTGCACGCGGCAGAGCGGCGGCGGGGCGCCGTCGAGCTTCCCCTTCACCAGCGCGAGAAACTGCCGGTCGTCGATCGTCGTCTGATAGACGATGGCGCGCCAGTCCGTCCCCGTCTGGTCGAGGCGGATCGTCGCCTCCGAGACCCTGCGCAGGAGGCGCTCGGTGAAGAGCCGGTACTGGATGATGTCCTCGACGCTCAGGATGCGAAGGCCGTGCTTCTGTGCGAAGAGCTCGAGGTCCGGCATTCGCGCCATCGTGCCGTCGACGTTCATGATCTCGCAGATGACCCCCGCGGGAGTCAGCCCCGCCAGGCGCGCCAAGTCGACCGAACCCTCCGTCTGACCGGTGCGCACGAGCACCCCGCCGCGTCGGGCCCGCAGCGGGAAGACGTGACCGGGGGTGATCACGTCTTCGGGCCGCGACTCCGGGCTGGCCGCGACGCGCATGGTGTGCGCCCGGTCGGCGGCGCTGATCCCCGTGCTCACGCCCTGGCGCGCCTCGATGCTGACGGTGAACGCCGTACCGAGTGGCGGTCCGAGGCGTCCCGGTGACTCCATCATCGGCAGCTTGAGGCGATCGATCTGCTCTTCCTGCAGGGCCAGGCAGATGAGGCCTCGGCCGTGCGTGGCCATGAAGTTCACCGCCTCGGGCGTGATGAACTGCGCGACCATCGTGAGGTCGCCCTCGTTCTCGCGATCCTCGTCATCGACGAGGATCACCATCTTGCCTGCCCGCACATCGGCAATGGCGTTGGCGATGCGCTCGGTGAGCTTTGGATCGATCGTGGCCACGGGCCGGTTCCCTCGGCGACTAGCCCCGGAAGGCCAGCAAGCGTCCAACGTAGCGCGCCACGAGGTCGACCTCCAAGTTGACCGCGTCGCCCTGGCGCAACTGGCCGAGGTGGGTCTTGGCCAACGTGTGCGGGATGATCGTGACGTCGAAGCGATCGGGGCCCGCGGCGTTGACCGTCAGGCTCACGCCCTCGACCGTGATCGAGCCCTTCTCGGCGACGAAGGGCGCGAGCTCACCAGGCAAGCGAAAGACCAGGGCGATGGAATCGCCCACCGCCTGGCGCTCGAGCAGAGAGCCGACGCCGTCGACGTGGCCTGTCACGATGTGGCCTCCCATCCGATCGGCTGCGCGAAGAGCCCGCTCGAGGTGCACGGTGCCGCCGGCCTTCAGCGCGCCAAGCGTGGTCCGCGCGAGGGTCTCGGCGGAGGCGTCGACTTCGAAACCATCGCCGGAGATGGCGTCGACCGTCAGACACGCGCCGTTCACCGCGATGGACTCGCCGAGGGCGAGCGGACCGTCGTCGAACCGCGCCTGCAGCGCCAAGCGCGCCCCCGGTCCGCGGGGATGCCGGGCCGTGAGCGTTCCTGTGGTGGTCACGAGGCCGGTGAACATGGGACTAGCGCCATGTAGTGGCCCCGAGGCCCCCCGTCCAGACGTTGGGCTCGTCATGGCATAGAGAGGCGCGGCGAGGGATACGCTAAGGTGAGCGTCGTGAGACTCGTCGCCGGTTGTGCCCTTCTGGGGCTGGCCGCCTCCGGCGGTTCGGCGGCATGCGGGCCGAGCTTTCAAGCCGTCTACGAATGCGACGTGCATTTCGAGCACTGCTACGCGCTCGATCAAGGCAACGCGTCGGTCGACGCCAGAAAAGAGTGCTGGCGCGACTGGCTCCACGGCTACACGTACGGCCAATCGCGCGACCGGATCGAGTACGGCGGCACTCGCCTCAGCCAGCTTTCGCTCGATCCGACGCTACCGAGCGAAGACGTCCGCGGGGTGCAACAACGCACGATCGCGGCTCCCGTCCCGACCAACGCGTTCGCTCCTCCGCCGAACGTCATCGAGGGCCACGGTATGGATGGGTCCGTGCCGGACCAGGCCGTCGCCATGCACGCTCCCGGTGCCGACTGCGCCGACGTGTGCAAGGAGCGTTGGACGCCGTGCCGTGCCGGTTGCCGTGAGTCTACGTGCAGCCCTTGCGACGAGAGCTACCGCGGCTGCATGGTCGACTGCTTCCATCAGGACCCGCTCCCCGAGCACCGCGCCGCGTCGACCCCGGCGCAGCCGAAACCCTAAGACGTCCGAGGCCTGCGCTAGCCGAGCCATTCGGCCGCCTCGATGGCGTGGTACGTCAAGATCCCGTCCGCGCCGGCGCGGCGGATGGAGACGAGGACCTCCATCACGGCGCGGCTGTAGTCGATCATCCCCGCGGCCGCGGCGGCTTTGAGCATGGCGTACTCGCCGGACACGTTGTACGCGAAGAGCGGCAGCGTCGAGTCTTGCCGAACCGCGCGAATGACGTCCAGGTACGCGAGCGCCGGCTTGACCATCAGCATGTCGGCGCCCTCTTCTTCGTCGAGCCGCGCCTCGCGGAGCGCCTCGCGGGTTGGA
>PLIR01000408.1 GCA_003139415.1 Myxococcales bacterium
CATCGCGGGCAGCCGCATCCCCAAGGGCTCGCGCGTGGGCCTCGAGCGCGGTCAGGTGGTGACCATCGGGGCCGCGGTGCTCGTCGTGCGCTCGGCGCTGGAGAACGACCCTCAGCCGGAGGCGCCGCGCCCGGGTGCAGCCCTCGCGCGCGGCGGGTTCCCCGTGGTCGTCGCCGACGACGCGATGCGGGAGCTTTACCGGGTCGTGGATCTCGTGGGCAAGGGAGACTTGTCGGTCATCCTGCTCGGCGAAACGGGGGCCGGCAAGGATGTCATCGCGGACGCCGTGCACAGGCGCTCGGTGCGCGCATCGGGGGCGTACGTCCGGGTGAACTGCGCCGCTTTGCCCGACGCGCTGCTCGAAAGCGAGCTTTTCGNNGAAACCGGCACTGGCAAGGAGCTAATCGCGCGTGCCATCCATCGCATCAGCCCGCGCCGAAATCTTCCGTTCATCAGCCTGAACTGCGCCGCGATTCCGACCGGGCTGCTCGAAAGCGAGCTTTTCGGATACGAGCGCGGCGCCTTCACGGGCGCGGTGCAGGCCAAGCCGGGTCTCCTCGAAGTGGCCGACGGCGGGACGCTGTTTCTCGACGAGATCGCGGAGCTGCCGCTCGCGATGCAGGCCAAGCTCCTGCGGGTGCTCGAGAGCCGGGAGGTGACGCGCGTCGGCGGTCTGAAGTCGCGGGCCATCGAGGTGCGCTTCATCTGTGCGACCAACCGCGATCTTTTGGCGCTCGTGCGGCAGGGGGCGTTCCGGCAGGATCTCTACTTCCGGCTCAACGGCATCAGCTTGCTCATCCCTCCGCTCCGGCAGCGGCGCGCGGAGATCGCGCCTCTCGCTCAGGCGTTCGTCGCCCAGGCGTGCCGCGATGGGCACCGGCCCAACCTGCCCATCACGAGCGATGCGATGATCCTGCTCCAGACGCACGGCTGGCCGGGGAACGTGCGGGAGCTTCGCAACGTCATCGAGCGCGCGGTGACGCTCTGTACGGGCTCGGCGATCGATGTGCACCACCTCCCTCCCCCCGAGGCCGCCTTCGGGCCGGGGGGGCTCGATTCCTTGCAGCGGGTCACGATCCCGGTCCGGGGCGATCCCTCGATCCCCGCGGCCCCCGAGACGACGCCGCTCGGGCTGCACGACGCGGCCCGGCACGCGGCGCAGTCGATCGAGCGGCGCCGCATCGCCGAGGCGATGGACCGCTGCGGGGGGAACCAGACGAGGGCGGCGCAGATGCTCCGCGTCTCGCGCAGGACGCTTGTCGCGCGGCTCACCGAGTATGGCTTTGCGCGGCCGCTGAAGAAGCGGGCAAACGACGTCGATTAGATTAGGGGCTATCCGACAGCCCCTAGCTCACCGTTGGAGAATCTTTGTCGCGCGTTTGGAGAGGTCGCCGACGTCGACGAGGGCGGCGTCGGTGAGCTTGGCGGCGAGTCGGCTGGCGACGACGACTTCGTCGGCGGCTGCGCCCACCGCGAGGTTCACGTTGTCGGTCACGATGTCGAGGAGGCCGCGCTCCGGCGGGCCCTTGATGACGGGTGCGTGGGGGCCGAAGTTGCGGCTCACCTCGACGTAGTTGAGGGGCATGTGGTCGTCGATCGAGTACTTGCCGATGCGGGTGCTCGGGAAGACGCGGGCCTCGAATGCGGTGGCGGCCGAGCTGATCACGGCGTAGAGCGCGTTTGCTCGCTCGGCCGTCGAGGCGCTGGGGGCCCAGCGCTTGGTCGGGTGCTCCGCCGTCCACTCTTTGCCGACGTGCTCGTAGTCGAAGTCGGACTTCGGCGGCAGGTGCGGCACGACATCGTCGTGATACACGTGCCGGAAGAGGCGCTCGCCGAATCGGTTCTTCACGGCTTGGCAGAACTCGGCATCGCCGACCATCGGTTGGCCAAATGTGTAAACGCCGCGTACGGCCTCACGGGGCCAATCGCCGAAGTCACCTTTGAAAAGTCTTGCCGCCGCCAGCACGGCCATCGCTCCGCCGAGGCTGTGGCCCGTGATGTAGAGCGCTTCGAGCTTGTTCGTGAGCTTGGCGGCGTGGGCCGCGCCGTCTGGCGTCGTGTCGATGACCTGACCGTTGCGTGCGAGGACCAGGGCGTCCGCGATGTCTCCCCAGATGGCGTTGACGTTGCCGTAGAAGCCCGCGTGCACGTGGCCCTGCAAGAACTTCCGCTGCTGGACTTGCGCATCGGCCAGCCAGGTGATGAAGCTCGCCGGATCGGTGCCCCGAAACGTGAGGATGCCTACCTTCCCGCTTTCGCTCAAGACGAGGTACCCCGTTGCGACGACGAGGAGCGCGTTGTTGACGACGGTGATCTGCCGGATGTGCGCGCCTTCGAGGCCGTAGTACTGGAGCTTGGCGGCGAGGACTTCGGCATCGGCGTACGCCCAGGCCGAGACGATGGACATCAGGTACGCGACGTCGGGGTGGTAGCGCGAATCTCGGGTGGCAAGGTCGTCGATCGGACCCACGCTGGGGTCGCCGTCGTCGAAGATCGATTGCTTCTCCGTCGGCACGCGGACGGAGCGAACGTTCTTGTGGGGAAGGGCCGCCGTGGACGGATTCATGCCCGCATCTTCGTGGTTATTTGCCCCGAGCGCAATCACGGCCCCGGCGGAGCACTCCAGCACTCGTCCGAGACCGAACGTCCCAAGAAGCTCCAGCCTCGGGCTCTCTGCTGCACTGGCATGGTGCTTGGCTGCGAAGGAAAAATAGTGAGGGCTTCCGTGTTGACGGCAACGGCCGAAGTGGGCGAGAGAGGCTGTCGAAGGTGAGGCTTCGTATGCCCCAGCGAGACACGTGGGAGGCCTCCGTGAAAGCCAGGCGGCGATGGGCGACGACGGCTCGCGCTCGCGCAATGAAGGTAGTGGCGGCCGTCGCGGTGTTGACTGCCCTTGCCGCGTGCCTCGGTGAGCAGGAGCCGACGACGACCGCCACCGCGCGGTCGGCATCCGCACTCGAAACCAACAACGGCGCCACCGTGGGCCTGGGCAGCGTCATCGCGGGGGGCGACGAGCACACCTGCGCGCTGGTGAACGGGGGCGTGCAGTGCTGGGGGGAAAACGCGAACGGCCAGCTCGGCAACGACTCGACGACGGGAGCCGAGGAGCCCAGGCAGGTTTCCGGCCTCACCAGCGGCGTGCAGGCCATCGCTGCGGGCGGCGCCGAAACCTGCGCGCTGGTGAGCGGTGGCGTGCAGTGCTGGGGCGACAACGTCGACGGCCAGCTCGGCAACGGTTCGACGACGCAAAGCGACGTGCCCGTGCAGGTCTCCGGCCTCACCAGCGGCGTGCAGGCCATCGCCGTGGGCGGCCAGCACGCCTGTGCGTTGGTGAACGGCGGCGTGCAGTGCTGGGGGGACAGCGTCGACGGCCAGCTTGGCAACGGTTCGATCACGAATAGCGACGTGCCGGTGAAGGTCGACGGCCTCTCCCGCGGCGTGCTGGCCATCGCCGCGGGCGGCTACAGCACCAGCGCGCTCGTGGGCAGCGGCGTCCAGTGTTGGGGGGATGACGCCTACAGCGAGCTTGGCAACGCTTCGTTCACCAACAGCGACGTGCCCGTGGAAGTCAGGAGCGAGTAGTTTCGGGACAGAGACGCCTCTTTCTGTCGTTCTCGCGTGCGAGCCGACTCGAGAGATGCGCGAACGTCTTACAGAGCGACGACTTGGCAACGGGCGGCCGCGCGCTCATGGATCTCCTGGTCGGCCGTCACCAGGGGAATGCCCTCCGCCTGGGCGAGCCAGACGTAGATCGCGTCTGCCGCGCGCAGCCGCGTGGCGACGGCCAATGCCTGGATGCGTTTTGCACGCCGGGGACCGAGGGTCGCCACCGTGGCGTGCGCGAGAAAGCCGCCGACGAACCGGGTCACCTGCGCCGCAGTGAAGCCGCAGCGTGCGAGCGCAGACGCGACCTCGATGCGGAAGATCGAGGGCACGACGATGCTGTCACGCCCCTTGAGCAGCGGCGACAGATATGCGACCGCCGCGGCATGAAGCGGCTCGTTGGGACGCAGCGATGCAACGGCGACTGACGCGTCCAGCACGTACCTCATCGGCGCCCACGAAGGAGATCGTCGACGGCCGAAGAGCTCGAGTCACCGCACCGCGTCGCTTCCTCGAAGAAGTTGCGCGCCTCTTCGTCGCTCATCGCCCTGCTCCGACGCCTTCGGGGCATGGCGACTTCGACCGGCACGATCGCAGCAGCCGGCTTGCCGTGTCGCAAGATGACGATGCGCTTCTTCTTGTGCTCCGCCTGGTCGACGAGCTCCGACAAGTGCGCCTTGGCTTCGGCGAGGGACGTTCTGATCACGATGACCATTATGACCATAATGTCGGATCGACGCAACGGCCGACGGGCCGCTTCCCTGCTCGGCGGCTCGTCGTCGACGCGTGCTACGTTTCTGCCGATGGCGGGTCCTCTTGCTCTCTCGCGTCGTCAGGTCATTCTCGCGGCCGGCGCAGCGGTGCCCGCTGCGGCGATCGCCGCCGGCACCTTCCGCGAGAGAGGCTCCTCCACCGCGGCCATGCCCGCGCTCCCGGAGCGCACCGTACGCGCTGTCGTCGATGCGCAACCCACGGCAGATGGCGCTGGCGTCAAGCTGCGCCGTGCGCTCGGCTCTCGCGCCCTGCCAATGCTCGACCCGTTTCTGCTGCTCGACGAGATGCACTCGGATCGCCCAGAGGACTACTCCGCTGGGTTTCCGACGCATCCTCATCGCGGGTTCGAGACGGTCACGTACGTGCTCGAGGGGGCCGTGCACCACAAGGACAGCCTCGGCCACGAAGGGCACCTCGGCTCCGGCAGCGCGCAGTGGATGACGGCGGGCCGCGGCATCGTCCACTCCGAGATGACGGGCCACGACGCGACGAGCACGCGGCTCTGGGGCTTCCAGCTCTGGATCAACCTGCCGGCGGCGCGAAAGATGACGACGCCGCGCTACCAGGATCTCGCCCCCGCGCGGATCGCCGAGCTGACGGTCGACGATGCAAGCGTGCGCCTCGTTGCGGGACAGGCGGGCGGCGTAAAGGGGCCTGTCGAGGGCATCGTGACGGACCCCACGATGCTCGACGTCAAAGTCCCGCGGCGCGGCCGCTTCACCCAGCCGCTGCCCCGGGGGTACAACGCGTTCCTCTACGTGATCGACGGCGCCGCCGACGTCGGCGACGCACGCACTGCCATCCGCACCGGGCAAGTGGCGGTGCTGGGAGGCGAAGGCCCCGTCACGCTGCGAAGCGCCGGAGGAGTGCGCGCGTTGCTCTTCGCCGCGCGCCCGATCGGCGAGCCGGTCGCGCGCTCGGGGCCATTCGTGATGAACACGGACGACGAGCTGCGTCAGGCCTGGGACGACTACCGATCAGGACGGCTCGTCCAGGGGTAGTCGTCCGCGACGCCGACGCGAGAGCGTCAGTGGTGGAACATCAAGTAGATGATGATGAGGACGGGGATCGGGACGCCAAGAAGCCAGAGAATTCCGTAGCGCATGGTGACCCGAGAGCAAGGCACGAGCCAACGCGCACTTTGGCTTGCGCTACGCGGATCGGCGCAGCGCGCGCCCTGTTTCGACACGCTGAGCGCGACGGTCAAGTCGCCCCGATCGCGCAAAGTGGCCTCTGACACTGGCACGAGGCTGACGCGGCGGTCGCGAACACGAAGGGAAACGTCTGCGCGTCCACTGCTCGCCGCCGTCCGGCGGCGAACGAACGTCAGGGGCAGCAGTATCCGTTCCCGTAACCGCCGCCCGGTGCCAGGCACCCTGAAACCCCCGAAAACCCAGCACAGAAGGTCGGATCGTACGTGCTGCAAGTCAGCGTCGCCGAGCAGCAATAGGCGGCGTAGCCGGTGTCGACGCACACGTCACCGTTGGCGCTGCTGCAGTTGCTGTCTGCGCCGCAGCTGCACTGCCCACTACTATCGCAGGTATTGCCGCTCGTTGCGCAGTCCACACCGCCGCAGCTCGCGCCGCACAGCAGGCCAATGCCCTCCCACAGCTCGCACGTCGCCGCGCCCCCGGGCGGGGTCGGGCAGGCGGTGCATGACGTGCCACAGTGGTCCGGATCGACATCGCTGAAGCACTGGCTGCCGCAAAGATGGCTCCCGGTCGAGCAGGCGCAAGTGCCTGCAGTGCAGACCTCCCCGCTCGAAGCTGCGCCGCATGCGATCCCATCGACGGAGTTGCCGGACGCCACGCACGATTGAACGCCGCCAGTGCACACCGTGCTTCCGTACTTGCAGTCGGCCGGAATGCACGGCTGGTTCGCGACACAGCCCGAGGCGTCCCCCGCGCCATCCCCCGCATCCACCGATCCATCGCTGGCGGCGGCGAGGGCGTCGGGGCCGGCTTCCGGTGGTGCCGCGCCCGTGTCGGCGTTCGATCCAGCATCGTCTGCGCCGCCGGCGTCATCGCCCGAGGACGCGTCGTACCCGGAGGTGCTCTCCCCGTCGTCATCCGCCGATGCCTCGTGGGAGTTCTCCTCCGCACCCCTCGACGTGTCGTCGCCCGACGTCTGATCCGCAGCGCTCGGCGAGTCGGTCGTCGCATCGTCGCCGCCCGTTCCGGACGATACGGTGGCGTCGCCTCCCGATCCGCTTCCGGAGCTTCCGCCGCTCGACGTACCGCCGGAGCCGCTGCCCGAACCGCCGCCGGAGCTGTTGCCCGAGTCGGACACCGCCCCGCCGCTCGATGACGAGGGCGCGGCATCGCGGCTCTCGCTACTGCCGGGCGCTCCACCGGAGCAACCCATCGAGCAGGCGATGGCCAGGGCCAGCGCGATTGGCTTCCAGGATGTTCGCTTCATCGCTCGGTTGGCCACACCGTTAACATTTCGATCGTCCTCCCCGCAATGTGTCGCAGCTTGCGCACGAGGCCCTCGTACAGACCGGTCTGTCTGATTCGCCCTTGACGCCAGACAGACCTGTCTACATAGTTACGGCATGGGTGCGACGAAGGCCGAGCTGTCCGTCCGGGAACGGCTGCTCACGGCGGCGAACGAGCTTTTCTACGAAGAAGGCGTCCACACCGTCGGCATCGATCGCGTCATCGAACGTGCCGGCGTCGCCAAAGCGTCGCTCTACGGGACATTCGGCAGCAAGGACGAACTCGTGCGTGCCTACCTCGAGAGGCGCGCGCTCACCCGGCGCGCGCTGATCTCACAGCGCATCGCCCAGTACGACGACCCGCGCACCCAGGTGCTGAGCATCTTCGAGCTCATGGCCGAGATCGCGGCCGAGCCGAATTATCGCGGCTGCGCGTTCGTGAACGCAAGCGCGGAGGAGCCGCGCGGCGAGTCCAAGATCCGGCAGGTGTGCAACGATCAGCGGGCGTGGGTGCGCGCGCTGTTCACGCAGCTCGGGCGCGACCTCGGCGCGGCCAACCCGAGTCGCCTCGGACGCCAATTGGGCGTTCTCTACGACGGCGCCATGATGGGCACCGCCATGGACCGCGATCCGACCATCGCCAACGAGGCGAGGGCCATGGCCGCCGACCTGCTCGACGCGGCCGCGGGCGTAAAGGCCCGGAAGAAGGTACGCGGCGCCGGCAAGGCGCCGCCCAAGTCGGTACACGAGCGGCTCCGCCCCAGCTAGCGGCCGCCAGACAACGCCAGGCGCCGCCTCCGGGCGCCATTTCTCGTCAGTCGAAGGGACCTCTTCGCGAGGGCACACCTATGTGGATCGTTCGCCTGGCGCTACGGCGCCCTTACACGTTCGTGGTCATGGCGATGCTGATCGTCATCGGCGGGGTCTTTGCCACCCTGCAGATGCCGACGGACATCCTGCCGGAGATCGACATCCCGGTGATCGCGGTCGTCTGGCAGTACGGCGGCCTCCCGCCCGACGAGATGGAGCAGCGCTTCACTGGGTTCTACGAGCGCGCCCTCACCACGACCGTCAACGGCATCGAGCACATGGAGAGCCAGTCGCTCTACGGCGTCTCCGTCACGAAGGTCTTCTTCCACGCTGGAACGAAGATGGAGATGGCGAACGCGCAGGTCACGGCGATATCGCAAACGCTCCTCAAGTTCTTCCCGGTCGGGGCCACGCCGCCGCTCATCGTCAACTACAGCGCCTCGAACGTCCCCATCCTGCAGGGCTCGATTCACTCCGACACGCTCTCGGAGCAGCAGCTCTTCGACCTCACCAGCAACTTCCTTCGTACCGGTCTGGCCACCGTGCAGGGCGCCCAGATGCCGTTCCCCTACGGCGGCAAGCAGCGCCAGGTGATGGTCGACATCGATCTGCCCCGGCTCTACGCGCTCGGTCTGTCGCCGAACGACGTGAACAACGCCATGCAGGCGCAGAACCTAGTGCTCCCCTCGGGCACGACCAAGCTCGGCAGCCAGGAGCTGCTCGTTCGCCTCAACAGCAGCGCCGACGCCATCCGCGACATCGCCGCGATGCCGGTGAAGACGGTGAACGGCTCCACCGTGACCATCGGCGACGTCGCCCAGGTGCGCGACGGCTTCGCGCCCCAGACGAGCCTCGTGCGCGCCAACGGCCGCCGGGGCGTCCTCATGACGCTCCTCAAGAGCGCCGGTGCCTCGACCCTCGACATCGCCCACCGCGTCCGCAGCATCATGCCCTCGCTGCTGGCAACGCTCCCGCCCGAATACAAGATGGACCTGCTGTTCGATCAGTCGGTCTTCGTCCGCGCCGCCGTCAACGGCGTGCTCAAGGAGGGGACGATCGCCGCGCTGCTCACGGGGGTCATGATCCTCCTCTTCCTCGGGAGCTGGCGCAGCACGCTCATCGTCGTCGTCTCGATCCCGCTGTCGATCCTGGTGTCGCTCATTTGCCTCTCCGCCCTCGGCCAGACGGTGAACCTGATGACCCTGGGCGGCCTGTCGCTGGCGGTGGGAATCCTCGTCGACGACGCGACCGTCGAGCTCGAGAACGTCCACCGCCACATGGCGATGAGGAAGCCCATCGTCCAGGCGATCCTCGACGGCGCGCAGCAGATCGCCGTGCCGGCCTTCGTCGCCACGCTGTGCATCTGCATCGTCTTCATCCCGGTCGTCTTCATCTCGGGCGCAGCGCGGTCGCTCTTCACGCCGCTCGGGATGGCGGTCGTCTTCGCGATGATGACCTCGTACTTTCTCTCGCGGACGCTCGTGCCCACGATGGTGCACTACCTGCTCGCGCCCGAAATTGGCCTCTACACCGGCGACGACGGTACCTCGGGGGGGCCGCCGAAGAAGCGCGATGTCTTCTGGCGCTTGCACGAGCGGTTCAACGTGGTGTTCGAGAAGCTGCGCCGCGCGTACGGAGGGTACCTCGACTGGGCGCTCGGCCACCGCGCCCTCGTGACCGCGGGCTTCGGCGTCGCCGTCGTGGCGTCGCTCGCGACGCTGTTTCCCAACCTGGGGCGTGACTTCTTCCCCGCCGTGGACGCCGGTCAAATCCGCTTCCACGTGCGCGCCGCGGCCGGCACCCGCATCGAGAGCACCGAGAACGCGTTCGCGCGGGTCGAGGGGATCGTCAAAGAGGTGATCCCCGCGGCCGATCTGGAGACCGTCATCGACAACGTCGGCCTACCCGTCAGCGGCATCAACATCGCGCTCGGCGACCCCTCGATGATCTCCTCGGCCGACGGCGAGGTGCTCGTTCAGCTCTCGGAGAAGCACCACCCGACCGCCGAGTACGTCAAGGAGCTGCGGCGTCGCTTCCCGATCGAGATGCCGGAGGTCGACGTCTTCTTCCTCGCGCCGGACATCACGACGCAGGTCCTCAACTTCGGTCTCACCGCGCCGATCGACGTCCAGATCGTCGGGCCGCTCGTCAACAACGCGAAGGACTACGCCATCGCCCAGAGCGTGCGCGAGTCGATCGCCGGCGTCCGCGGCGCCGTCGACGTGCACCTTGCCCAGGTCGTGAATCAGCCCGAGCTGCGTCTCGACGTCGATCGCGCCGAGGCGAGCCAGAGCGGCGCCACCCAGCGCGACGTCGCCAACGACGCGCTCGTCTCGCTGAGCTCGAGCGCGCAGGTCGCGCCAAACTTCTGGCTCGACCGAAAGAAGGGCGTCCCGTACCTCGTCGCCATCCAGACGCCGCAATACCAGGTGGACACGATCGCGGCGCTCAAGGAGACGCCGGTGCACCTGTCCGGGTCCGCGGAGCCGCAGACGCTCGGGAACCTCGCGACGATCACCCGCGACGCGACACCCGTGAACATCACGCACTACAACGCTCTTTCGACCTTCGACGTGCAGGCCAACGTGCAGGGCGTCGACCTCGGCTCCGTCTCGGACGCGGTCGATCACATCGTCAAGGTCACGCGCGAGTCGCTCCCGCGCGGGACGACGATCGTGGTGCGGGGCCAGGTCGAAAGCATGAACGCGAGCTTCCGCGGACTGTCGTACGGGATCATCGCGGCGATCGCGCTCGTGTACTTGCTCATGGTCGTCAACTTCCAGTCCTGGCTCGACCCGCTGATCATCCTGATGGCGCTCCCCGGCGCGCTCGCCGGGATCGTCTGGATGCTCTTCGCGACGAGCACGACGCTGTCGGTGCCGGCGCTGATGGGCGCCATCATGAGCATCGGCGTCGCGACCTCGAACAGCATCCTCATGGTCACGTTCGCGAACGACCGCCGCAAGGAAGGCGACGACGCGCGACGCGCGGCATGGATGGCCGGCATCACGCGCCTGCGCCCCGTCGTGATGACGGCCCTCGCGATGGTCCTCGGCATGCTGCCCATGTCGCTCGGGCTCGGCGAGGGCGGCGAGCAGAACGCCCCCCTCGGTCGCGCCGTCATCGGCGGGCTGACGGTCGCGACGTTCACGACGCTTTTCTTCGTCCCTGTCGTCTACAGCGCGTGGCGCCAGAAGGCTCCGCGCTCGTCCGAGCTCGAAGGAGTCCACTCATGACGCAAGCGGGAGAATCGGCGGGTCCGACGGTGCACGAGGCGGCGAGTCACGGCGAGGGGGACGTCTTCGACCCCGCGCCGCACCGTCCCACCGTGCGAGCGCTGAGCGTGGCCGGCATCGCGGCGTCGGTCGTCATCGCGGCGCTCGTCGGCGCGGGTGTCGTCCCGCGGCTACATCGCCGCGCGACGCTCGCGAGCGAGCAGGCGGCCGCAGCCTCTGCCGTTCCCCTGGTGCAGGTGGTCCAGGCACACCGCGCGACGACGAGCGAGCCGGTCGTGTTGCCCGGCACGGTGCAGCCTCTCCAGGAGACGGCCATCTACGCGCGGGCCAACGGCTACGTGCGAAAGTGGAACGTCGACATCGGCGCCGACGTGAAGAAGGGCCAGGTCCTCGCGACGCTCGATCTGCCCGACATCGACGAGGAGCTCCGGCAGGCGCAGGCCAGCGCGAGGCAAGCCCAGGCGGGGATCGCACAGTCCAAGAGTCAGCTCGGCTTCGCGCGCGCCACCAACGACCGCTTCACGGCGCTTGTCCCGTCCGGCGTCGTGTCGCAGCAGCAGACCGACCAGTACTCGGCGGAGTTCGACGTTCGGCGCGCCAACCTGGAGGCCGCCCAGGCCGCGAGCGGAAGCGCGGACGCCAACGTGCGGCGGCTCGAGGACCTGCGTGCCTTCGGGACGATCGTGGCGCCGTTCGACGGCGTCGTCACGATGCGGTCGGCCGAGGTCGGGCAGCTCGTCGTCTCCGGGACCGGCCAGGGGCAACCGCTCTTCAAGGTGGCCGAGGTCGACGTCGTGCGCGTCTTCGTCAGCGTGCCGCAGCTCTACGCGAACGGCATCCAGCCCGGCATGATCGCGCCCACGAGCATTCGCGAGGCGGCGGGACGCGTGTTCGCCGGAAAGGTCGGGCGCACGTCGAAGGAGCTCGATACCGCGACGCGCGCGCTGCTCGTCGAGGTCGACATCCCGAACCCCGACCGCGCGCTCGTCTCGGGGATGTATGCGAAGGTTTCGTTCGACGTAAAGAGGCAAGACGCGCCTGTGTTCATCCCGGCGACCGCCGCGCTCATCGACGCAAACGGTACCCGGGTCGCGCTCGTGCGTGACGGCGCGGTGCGCTGGAAGAGCGTGCAGATCGAGGCCGACCTCGGCGACAAGCTCGCGATCGCCACCGGCCTCGCGGAAGGCGAGGCGCTCGCACGGACGCCCAGCGAGAGGCTCGCGGAGGGGCAACACGTGCAAGCGCTGAACGTCCAGTAACCCCGAAGCGCCCCCCCCGGAAAGGTGCCGACGTCCGCCTGAAGCTGCGCGGCGCCCGCGCTTGGTCTACCCTGCCAACGCCGTGCCGTCCCGCCCCGAGCTGCTCGCGCCCGCGGGCGACCGCGCCGCCATGGAGGCCGCCGTCCGAGGCGGAGCCGACGCGGTGTACTTCGGGCTGCCGGGCTTCAACGCGCGCGCGCGGGCCGCGAACTTCGAGCCGGCGGAGTTGCGCGAGACGCTGGCCTATCTGCACGCGCATGGGGTGAAGGGCTACGTCGCGCTCAACACGCTCGTCTTCGACGACGAGCTGCCTCGCCTCGAGGCGGCCGTGCGCGCCTGCGCCGAAGCCGCCGTCGACGCGATCATCGTGCAGGACCTCGGCGTGGCGGCGCTCGTGCACGCCGTGGCCCCGTCGATGCCGATGCACGCGTCGACGCAGATGACCTGCACGGACGCTGCCAGCGTGGAGCTCGCGCGGTCGCTCGGGGCGAGCCGGGTGATCCTGGCGCGCGAGCTGTCGCTCGACGACATCGCGGCCATCCGCGCCGCGACGGATGTGGAGCTCGAGGTCTTCGTGCACGGCGCGCTCTGCATCTCGTACTCGGGGCAGTGCCTCACCAGCGAGGCGATCGGCGGCCGGAGCGCGAACCGCGGCGCGTGCGCGCAGGCGTGCCGGTTGCCCTACGAGCTCGTCGTCGACGGCGAGCTGCGCGACGGGGACGAGCACGCATACCTGCTCTCGCCCGAAGACCTCGAGGCGAGCACGCTCGTGCCGGACCTCGTGCGGCTCGGCGTCGCCTCGCTCAAGATCGAAGGGCGGCTCAAGGGGCCGGCCTACGTGGCGGCCACGGCGCGCCTGTACCGGACGGCGATCGACGCGGCGACCGGCGCCAGTGCGCCAGCGAGCGACCACCTGCGCGAGACGGCGCTCTCGACGTTCACGCGAGGCTCGGGCCCCGGGTTTCTGGGGGGTGTCGACCACCAGCGGCTCGTCGACGGCCGCACGTGCGACCATCGCGGTCTCGAGGTCGGGGTGGCAATCGGCGCGCTCGCCCTGCGCGGGCGCGACCACGTACGGCTGCGCGCCACCCGCACGATCGAGCGGGGCGACGGCCTGCTCATCGAAGGCGGCTTTGCGGGCGAAGGGGAGATCGGCGGACGTATCTGGGGCCTGGCGACGCCGGACGGCGTCGAGATCGAGCGCGCGGAGCCGGAGCAAGACGTGCTCGCGTGGCTGGGGCCGGATCACGCCGTCGGCGCCGTGCGCGAGGGGCGACGCGTCTTTGCGAGCAGCTCTCCGCGCGCACAGCGAGCCGCGCTCGAACTCGCGCCGGCGCGGCAAGCGCTCGATGTGCGGCTCGTCGGCCAGGTGGGCGCCCTGCCTCGGCTCGAGGGCGTGACCGAGCGGGGCGCGCGCGCCGCCGTCGACCTCGACGCAACGCTCCTGTCGGCCGATCGATCGCCACTCGATGCGGCGATGCTGCGCGACAAGCTCGACCGTCTGGGTGACGCGCCTTTCGTGCTGCGCGACGTGACCGTGTGCGTCGATGGCCCGGCGCGCGTGGCGCCATCGGCCCTCAACCGCGGGCGACGCGCGCTGCTCGAGGCGCTTTGCACTGGGCCCGCCGCGCACCCGACGACGACGGCGTCGGCCGGAGCGCTCCTCGCCGCGGCGGTACCCCCGGATCGGGCGCCGCCGCCTGCCGGGCTGTTCGTGCTCTGCCGCGATCTCGAGCAGGCGAAGGCCGCGCTGGCCGCGGGGGCCGAGGGCGTCATCCTCGACTTCCTCGAGCTCGTCGGCACGGGGCAGGCCGCCCGCGATCTCCGGGCGACCGGCGCGCACGTGACGCTTACGCCTCCCCGCGTCCGCAAGCCCGGCGAGGAAAAGATCGACCGCTTTCTGCGCGCGCAGGAGCCCTCGGCCATCCTGGTCCGGAGCCTCGGCGCCCTCTTCGAGGTCGGGGCCGGCGCCGGCATCGACGCGGTGGGGGACTTCTCGCTCAACGTGACCAACCGCCTGGCGGCGAGCGAGGTGCTCCGCCGCGGCCTGTCGGCCTTCACGCCCAGCTTCGATCTCGACGAGGCGCAGCTCCTCGCGCTCCTGCGCTCGCCCCTCGGGCCGTGGGCCGAGGTCGTCGTACACCACCCGATGGCGCTCTTCTACATGGAGCACTGCGTGATCGCGGCGACGCTGAGCGACGGACGCGACCACCGGACGTGCGGTCGGCCCTGCGAGCATCACCGGCTGTCCTTGCGGGATCGCGCGGGCATGGATCACCCGCTGGAGGCCGACGTCGGGTGCCGCAACACCGTGTTCCACGCCGCCCCGCAGAGCGCGGCCGGCTTCGTGCCGCAGCTCGTGGCGGCGGGGGTGCGACGCTTCCGCATCGAGCTCGTACGCGAGCGCGCCGGCGAGGTGGCGCGCCTCGTCGCCGCCTACCGCGGGCTGATCGAGGGGGCTAGGACTCCCGCGGCAGTCCTGCGGGAGCTGCGCAGCGACGGAGCGTACGGGGTCGTCCGCGGTTCCCTCCGGGTCATCGGCTGATCCGACGAGGCGGTCGGAGCCTGGAACCGCCCCCGCAGATTCCGTTCAGTTGCAAGTGATCGTCACCGCCCAGCCCTTGGCGGTTCCGAGACATGGATCGCCGCCGCAAGCGATGTTGTCGAGGATCACGGCGCAGCTCGAGCTGCTCGCGCAGCCCGAGAGTGGGCCGGGGCATGCGGTGGGGTGGCAGTTGTTCGCGTAGTCGTCCGTGATCACCGTGATGGTCGACGAACCGGCGCAGCTCACGTCGCACGTCTGCCCTTCGTCGACCTGCGGCAGCTCCTCGTAGATGCACGTGCTGTTGGCAGGGCACGCCGTGCCGCTCGTGATGGCCGTGGCGCACGTGCCGTTCACGCACGAATCGGATAGACAGTCCTGGGCTCGGCCGCATCCAGACGTTCCATCGGTGCAGCCCGTGCCCGTCGGGGGCGCGCAGGAAGGCGGCGCCTGGCATGTGGCCGACGAGCAGAGGTTCGAGGCGCAGTCGGCAGGGGCGCCGCAGGCCGCCCCGGTTCCACAGGCCGGGCTGCAGAGGGGCGCCGTGCATTGCCCGGCGGTGCAGATACCCGACGCACAGTCGCCCGGGACTCCGCAGACGTTCCCGTCCGGGCAGGTCGGGCTGCACCCAGGTGGCTCGGCGGCCGCTTCCGTCGGCGCGTCGAGCGCCGCGTCCAGCGCCGTCGAGGAGTCTGTCCCTGTGCTGGCCTCGGCCGAGGTCGAGGCTTCTTCCGGCGAAGTCGATGCCTCTTCGGGCGCAGAGGCTTCTTCCGGCGAGGTGGATGCCTCTTCGGGCAACGTCGATGCTTCTTCGGGCGTCGTCCCGCTCTCGAGCGGCTCGATGGTGGAGTCGGTGCCGGTGTCGGCGCTGGCCTCGGGCGACGTCGATGCTTCTTGGGGGTTCGTGTCGGAGCCCGCCTCGCTGGGCTCCAATGTGGCATCCGTCGCTGCGTCGGCCGCTGCCTCGGGCGTCCCCGCTTCGCCGCCGGCGTCCGACCCCGCTTCCACGGGGGCCTGCGACGAGCCGTCGGTGCCCGACGCACCTGCGTCGACATGCCCGCCCTCAGCGCCGGGCGTCCCGCTCGCCGAGTCGCTGGCCGCGTCTTCGGCCGGGTTCTCGTCGGTGGTCGAGGTGCTCGCACCGCACGCGGCGAGAATCACGGCCAGCGAAGCCGGGGAGAGCCAACGGGTAGCCTTCAGCGATATCGAACGAACACGGCGCGTATGGGTCATATATTATCCGCTCGCAGGCAATTGCGTATTCCAGCGGTCATAACGTTTTACCCGCAGGCGCGCCCGACGTCGAATTGTGGGCGCTACTTTCTCACGAAAAGCCCTTCCATAGTCACGGGCATCTCGCGCGGGCCGAAGGGCCTATCGGCAAGTCGCCCCCTTAGTGCGATATGGCGGACGGACACGATGTAGTCGGTACGCCGACTGGCGTCCTTCAGCCCCGCTTTAGTCTCTGAGCGCGCGGGTCAGGGCCTCTTTCCAGCCTGGGAGCGCGAGCCCGAAGCGGGCTTGGAACTTGGTGCAGTCGAGCGGCGCGTAGGCCGGACGCTCTGCAGGCAGCGGGTACTCGCTCGTCGCGATCGGCTCGATCTTGCGGACCTTGTGCTCCTGCGATCGGGGATCGAGCTCGAGGGCGGCGACGGCGAGCTCGAAGCGGGTCGCCTGGCCGGCGCCAGCGACGTGGTAGATGCCGCGCGCCTCGGCCAGCGCGGCAAAAGGATCGGAGCGCATGCCGTAGAGGAGCTGCGCGGTGGCGCAGGCGAGGTCGTTCGCGAACGTCGGGTTGCCCACCTGGTCGGAGACGACTCGAAGCACCTCGCGCTCGCGGGCCAATCGCAACATCGCGGACACGAACGACTTGCGCCAGCGCGTGTACACCCACGCCGTCCGCAGCACCACGGCGGGCGCCCCGGAGTCCGTGAGCGCTCGCTCGCCTGCGAGCTTCGAGCGGCCGTATGCGCCGAGCGGCGCCACCGGATCGTCCTCGCGATACGGCCGGGACCCGCCTCCGTCGAAGACGAAGTCCGTCGAGTAGTGCACCAAGCCCGCGCGCATCCGCTGGCACTCCTCGCCCATCACGCCCACGGCGTCGCCGTTGACGAGCGTGGCACGCGGTTCGTCGCGCTCGGCAGCATCGACCTCCGTGTACGCCGACGCGTTGACGACGACGTGGGGCTGCGCGGCCCGAAGAACGCCCCGGAGCGCGTCGAGATCGCCGACATCGAGCGCCGTGCGCGGAACGGGTGTCACCTTCGCGAAGCACCCCAGCATCCCGACGAGCGACGCGCCGACCTGCCCTCCCGTGCCAAGGACCAGTACGTTCATCGATCGGGGTTCTAGTGCAACCGCGCCTGTGTGTCAGCGATACGGGTTGTTGAGCATGTCCGCGGGCACTCCCGTTGAAACCGGCTGCGCCGCGGCCGTCGAGGGGACGTTGCTCGCGCCGCGAACCAGCCTGGTCGCAGGCGCGACGTTGGAAGCCCGCGCGGAGGGGGCGCCCGCGGACGCCGATCGCACGGCCGGCGACGCGGAAGGGTTCGTCGCGCCGGACGCCAGCGGCCGGGGTGGCTCGGCCGACGCTGCAAGCGTGGCTTCCACGACGGAAACGGCCTGCGCGTGCGGCGCGGGGATCGGATCCGGGATCGGCGGCGCCATGGGCCCGGCGACGACAGCGCTCGCCTCTGGACCCGCCGCGTCGGCGGCCACGCCGTGAGACCTGCGGAGGAACGCGAAGCCGATGCTCGCGACGACGACCAGACCGATGGCAACGCCCACGAAGCGCGGCCCGGGCGTCGATCGCGCCGACGCCTTGGACACGGGAGGGAGCAGCCCCGAGTCGAGCAAGGGCGGGACGTACACGCTGACGAGGGCGCCCGGGAGGCTGGCGATCTCCCCCGACGAGTCCGCTGCGGATGGCGCGTTCCGGCGCTCCGAGTCGCCCAGCCACGCGCGAAGCTCTGCCCGACGCTCCTTGATGTCCGCGCCGAGGATGTCGTTCACGCACGCAGCGACCTCCCGGTGCGATCCCAGGACGTCGAGCGCGCGCGCCGCCCTCTCGAGCGCGTCGGCGAACTCCGCGGCCGTGGCGAAGCGCGCGTCCGGGTCGCGCGTCAGGGCCTTCATGCACACCTCTTCGATCTCCGGTGCGATGTCCGGGTCGACGCCGCGCGGCGTGGGGATCGGCTCGTAGAGGACGCGGTTGAGCGTCTCGCCCTCGCCTTCGGCCTTGAACAGCCGCTCGCCCGTCAGCATCTCCCACAGGCAGATGCCCATGGCGAATACGTCGGCCCGCCGGTCGACGGCTTCGGACCGCGCCTGCTCGGGCGCCATGTNNGGCGACACGTCGCGGTGCACGATTTCGAGCGGGTGCCCCTCGTCGTCCTGCCGCTCGTGGGCGGCGTGGAGACCGGCCAGCACGTCGAGTGTGATGCGCAGGATGACGCGCATCGGCACTTTGCGCTTGTCTTGGGCGGCGCCGAGAAAGAGCTGCGCGGCCGTGTCGCCCTCGACGTAGTCCATCACGAGGTAGTGGCCGTTCTCGGACGCGCCGATCTCCACGATGGAGACGACGTTGGGGTGGTGGATGCTCGCGGCGAGTCGCGCCTCGTCGAGGAACATCTCGATGA
>PLIR01000070.1 GCA_003139415.1 Myxococcales bacterium
CGCGGTCCCCGCCGTGTGGCTCGCGGCGACGCCCAACGGGCCAGGGGGGATCGCACAGCGCTTGCTTCGCCTTGCTCGCGCCGGCCTCGAGATCGGTGGAGCGAGCGTCGTCACCTTCGTCGGGTTGATCGTCGTCGTTCGGTTCGCGGCGACCCCCGGAGCCGATCTGATTCACCAGGTGGCGCAGGTGAGGACCGTCGCCACCGCGGGCGGACTCGCGGGCAGCTTCTCACCGAAGCACTTTGCCGCGTGGATTTTCGGTTTCGCGAACGCGTTTGCAGTCCTTCCTCCGAACGAGGGCATCGGGAGGCTGCTGCACAGCCCTCCGCGCGACCTGCTGAAGGCCCTCACTATTCTGGCTCTGGCGATGGCCTTCCTCGTCGGGCTCATCGCGCGTCTCGTTCGGTCGCGGCAGATACTGATCCAGCGCAATCTCGGACCGGAGATCCAGGCTGCGGCGGCATGGTTTTTTCTCGTCGTTTTCATGGTCTGCGTGTGGAGCGTGCTCTACGAGAAGTTCTGGCTGTTCGCGATGCTCCCACTGTCGATGGTGGTGGCGCTGGCGATCGATCCAGAGGGCGAACCGGAACCGGCGGCACCCACGCCTGTCGACGCGGGCGCGCGACGACGGCTGTTGTTCGTGGCGCCTGCTGTCGCGCTGGTGGTCTGGAACTTCTTCGGCGCTGTGATTCCGCGGCGGTTCGCCGCGAATCCGGACGTACGTGGCGCAGTGCTATTGGCCGGTCGTCTCCAGGCGACCGATCTTCTGGTGTGCCCCGGGTGGGACGCCGTCAGCGTGTACACGCGCACGTTCTTCCGACATCCGGCCGAAAGCTTCAGCATCACCGACGAGGCCGTGGCTCATGGGCCGGAGGTCGCCGATAGACTCTCGGCGGCGGTGGCGGCCGCAGAGGCCCGGGGTGGGCATGTATACATGCTCGTGCTGCCCGGCATGTCGCGTGATGACTGGGACTTGTTCTATGGCTCACGGCTCAAGGTGCCCTTCACGGTGCTCGATCCGTATCGGCCCGCGGCGTTGCCCATCGAAGTGCTACCGGCGGCGATCCCCGAGCCCCTCTACGAGCTCATGAGTCTCAGACGATGAGAATCGTGGTTTTCAGAGAGTCTCCGCATTGCGTGCGACTACGGCGAGTTGTAGCGTCGTTCACGCGAGGGCCGGGCTTCATGTTCTGCACCGAACACAGGCACGAAACGTGACCCGTCTGACGGTTCTGGTCCCTGCCTACAACGAGCAGGACACGATCCTCGATCTTCTGCGCAAGGTCCGTGCGCAGCGGGTGCCGAACGTCGACTTCGAGGTCATCGTCGTCGACGACGGTTCCAAGGATGGAACGGTGGCGCTTCTCGAAGCGCATCCCGATCTCTTCGACAAGCTCGTCAAGATGCCCAAAAACGGTGGCAAGGGCGCAGCCGTGCGGGCCGGGCTGGCGCGCGCCACTGGCGACTACGTTCTCTTCCAAGACGCCGACCTCGAATACGACCCGGCCGACTACGCTGCGCTGCTGACGCCCGTACTTCGGTTCGACGCAGACGTGGTCATCGGGAGTCGCATGATGGGTGCCCCGTGGACGCGGGTCCACTACTTCTGGCACAAGCAGGGTAACCAGGCGCTGACCCTCTCCTTCAACTTGCTCTTCAACACGACGTTTACCGATATCTACACGTGTTACCTCTTGTATCGGCGTTCGCTCCTCGATCCCGGCGAGCTCGTGTCGAATGGTTGGGAACAGCACGCGGAGATTCTGTGTCGCGTCGTCGCGAGGGGACGCGTTCGCTACGAAGTGCCCATCACGTACGCGGGCAGGACGTACGAGGAGGGAAAGAAGATCCGCGCGCATCACGCGATCGGCGTCTTGGCGATGATCGTGAAGCGACGCTTCGCGGTGTGGAGGGATGGCCGCGGGACGGGCGCTCCCACCGAGACGACCGGGTCTCGAACAGGGAGACCCGTCGCTGTTGCGTCCACCAACGGCGGGGCTGCGCGGGCGGTGCGTACGGGCACTGCACATGGCGATGGTTGAGCAAATCAACGGCGCAACCCCGATGGGGGGCGAAGCGGCGGACCACTACGACGGTCAAGACCTCGAGGCCCTCGCCGATATCCCAAACTATCAACAGTGGATCGCCGACTCATTTCTTCCACGTGTGCGCGGGCGAGTCCTTGAAGTCGGCGCGGGCATCGGAACGATGGCCCGTCGTTACGCGCATGCAGCCGATGAAGCGGTGCTCCTCGAGCCCGCCCGCAATCTGATCGCGAAGCTGCGGGAGAACACCCGCGAAATCCCAAGCGCGCGGCCGGTCGACGCTCTGCTCTCGGACGTCGTGGGCAAGCGCCACGCCGGCTGCGACTTCTCGCGAGGATCGTTCGACGTCGTCATCCTGATCAATGTCCTCGAGCACGTCGACGATGACGTTGGCATGCTTCGGACGCTTCACGATCTGCTGCGGCCGGGCGGCACGCTCGTCCTCTTCGTCCCCGCGCTCGCATGGCTTTACGGCAGCCTCGATCGCCTCGTCGATCACAAGCGGCGGTACTCGTTCGATAGCCTCGGTGCGGTCGTCCGCGGGGCGGGATTCGAGGTCGAGACCCACCGATACTTCGACGTGCTGGGGATCTTGCCGTGGTTCGTCGCCGGGCGAGTCCTTCGACAGCGGTCGTTCAACGCGGACGCGGCAAGGCTCTACGACCGCCTCGCCGTTCCGGTCGGGGCTTTCCTGGAGGGCATCGTCGAGCCCCCGGTCGGGAAGAACCTTCTCTCGATCGGTCGAAAGACCGGGGCCTCTTGAGCACACCCCCACCCGCTCAGGGGGTGGATGGGCCCTGGCGTTCGATCTCGACCTCCGGCCGCCATCTTTGATAAAAGGCCGCCATGTTCCGATTCACGGCGAAGTGCGGGGTGTTGGTGGCGCTGGCGGCATCGGCCGGCTGCGTCGGCGGCAAGGGGCTGAGCTCGGACGACAAGGACCGGCTCAAGCAGTACGTCCTGGACGCGCCGCCTGCGGACATGCCGCACAAGCTGGACGTCAACTTCGAGAACAAGGTCCACCTCATCGGGTACAAGTTCGATCCCGAGACGGCCCGCCCGGGGACCGAGACGAAGCTCACCTACTACTGGCGTTGCGACGACACGCTCGAAGACGGGTGGCTCCTCTTCACGCACACCAAGGACGAGGGCAGCGGCAAGATGGGCAACCTCGACTTCGTCGGGCCCCTACGCGAAGAGCGCAACGGCAGCCATCAGACCCTGGGGCCCGAGCGCTGGGAGAAGGGCAAGGTGTACGTCGACGAGCAGACGTACAAGGTCCCCAGCGAAGTGACGGGCGCGCAGGTGACGGTCTACGTCGGCATCTGGAAGGGCGACGCGCGCCTGCGCATCGTCAGCGGACCGAACGACAACGACAACAGCGCGATCGTCGGCAACGTCCGCACGGGAATCGCGCCGAAGGCGGCCGAGGACCACGCCCTGATGGCCGTGCCGAGTCTGTCGGTCACCAAGCTCGCCTCCGCGACCGACAAGATCACGATCGACGGCAAGGGCAGCGAGCCCGAGTGGGGGGCAGCCGCGAGCACCGGCCCTTTCGTCGACGTGGGCACCGGTAAGCCCAACAGCGTATTTCCGGTGAACGGCTCGGCCAAGGTGCTGTGGGACGACAAGAATCTCTACGTACTTTTGACGGTTCAAGACGCCGACCCTTACATGGGCTTCAAGGACGCCAAGTCGCAGCCGACGGACTTCACGGCCGCGGGGCAGCCCAAGCTTTGGACCCACGACACCATCGAGATGATGGTCGACCCGGACCCGAGCGGAGACAACAAGGACTACTACGAGCTTCAGATCGGGCCGCAGAACAAGGTCTTCAAATCGCAGTTCGACACCCTCCAGCAGCCGATGGGCGGCCCGAACGGGCCCTTCGGCCACGAGGATTGGGACCCGAAGCTGAAGAGCGCCGTCGAACTGCAGAAGGGGCCCGACGGAAAGACCACGGGATACACGGTGGAGGCGGCGATCCCGTGGGCCGCGTACGCCAAGGCCGCGAACCATCCACCCAACCCCGGGGACGTCTGGCGCATCAACTTCTACGCGATGAAGAACAACGCCGGCGTCGCGTGGTCGCCGATCCTCGGGCAAGGCAACTTCCACAAGTCCGCGCGGTTCGGCAAGGTCACGTGGTCGGCTCCCGCCGCGCCGCCGCAGGCCGCCGGGGCTTCGGACGCTGGCGCTGGGCCGCATGCGCCCGTCACGCTCCGTCTCAAGCCGCAGGCCTTGCCAGCGACGAAGCCCTGACGAGGCGCTTGCCCTGAAATTCGGCCCCACGAGGCCGCATGCTCTACGCTTGGAGGATGCGCAAGGCTCTTGCCGCTGGTTCGTCGGCGATCGCCGTGCTGCTGGCGTGCGCCCTGGGGAGCGCGCAGGACGCCTCGAAGCCTCCGAAGTACAAGGCTCAGCCCCTGAACCTGCACCGGGGGGGCTCGGCACCGCATGCCGCCGAGCTGGCTCGCGCCCGGATGAAGAACGGGGACTACGCGGGCGCGCTCGACGGGTTCGACGCCGCCATCGCGCAGTCGCAGGAGCCATCGCTCTATCGCGATCGCGGACTTTGCCACGAGAAGCTCGAGCAGCCCTACCCCGCGATCGACGACTACCGCACCTACCTCACGGGCGCTCCGGACGCGGCTGACGCCGACGACATTCGCGACCGACTCGCGAAGCTCGAAGACGAGACGAGCGGACGTCCCCCGAGGACGACGGACGATACCGCCGTTCCGACCGCCGCTCCGGAGAGCGGCGCCGTGGCGCCGGCAAGCGGCTCGACGACCGATTCGAACAAGCTCCAGTACGCGGAGGTCGACGAGGACGCGATGCGCACGCCGCTTCGCGCCGGGCAGGGGTGGTCGGTCACGCCGTTTCTCTCGGTCCGCGGTTGGGTCGCTGGATCGACGCCAAACGGCAGCAGCGCCGTATCGGCCGAGTCCGTGGGGGCGCAGTTCCGATACGCGACGACGCCCCACGGCGCGCTGCTGCTCGAGGCCGGCTACGAGATTTTCAACCTGACCGATTCGGACTCGGCGACGATCTCGGGTCTCTCCGCGCAGGTTGGGTACGAGTTTCGCGTCCCGCTCGACGTCGAGTACGTGAATCAGGTCCTGGTCACGCCGGGGCTCGGGTACGAGCACCTGGCGGTGTCGCCGACGAACGCGCAGGTGCCGGCGTTCACGCTCGGAGCTTTCGTCCCGCGCGCTCGCCTCGGCATCCGTCACCTCCTGACGCCAGGGGCGGCCCTCGAGTTCTCGATCGACGCCGGGGTCGCCAACTTCTTTCAGTACAGCAAGTTTCCCTACGACTCGAACCAGTCGCCGACGATTCTCCTGGCCGCCAACGTCGGGATGGTCTGGGCGCTGTAGAAACGCCTGCCGATCGCCCTGCGCGCGTCGCGGCGCCTAGCTCGATGGCGCCCGAGCCCATGGAGCTGTAAGCTGGCGGCCGTTCAGGCCCTCGAATTCCGTGAACAGTCGGGGCAACGAACGTGGGTGGCACTAGGACGCGATGACGCTTCGAATCTGTCACCTGGGGAAGTTCTACCCGCCGGCTCCGGGGGGGATCGAGGCCCACGTACAGACGCTCTCGCGCGCACAGGCGAGGCGCGGCGCCCATGTCCGGGTCATTTGCGTCAACCATCGAAACACTCGCAGCGCCGATGTCACGTGGCAGGGCCTGGGCTCGACGCCGACGGTCGAAGAGTCGGACGAGGGGGTTCGCGTCACGCGCCTCGGGCGGCGCGCGTCGCTCTCCAAGCTCGACGTTTGTCCGTCGCTTCCACGGGCGCTCTGGACGTTGCGCGAAGAGGGCGTCGACATCGTCCACGTCCACACGCCGAACCCCACCATGCTGCTGACCTTGGCAGCCATGCCCGCCTTTGCCACGTTGGTCATCACGCACCACAGCGACGTCATCAAGCAGCGCGTTCTCGGTCGCGCGTTCGCGCCCGTCGAGCGGCGTGTGCACGACCGTGCGGCCCTCGTGCTGTCGGACAGCGAGGCGTATGTCGGCGGATCCATGGTGCTAAAACGCCTCGGGTCGAAAGTCTGCGCGCTGCCGCTGGGACTCGAGCTCGGGGCGTTTCTCGATCCCAGTCCAGCCGTCCGGACGTGGGAGAACCGCCTGCGGGCCGAACATGGCGAACCGCTCTGGCTCGCTGTCGGGCGTCTCGTCTACTACAAGGGCCTGGCCACCGCGATCGACGCGCTCGGCGCCGTGCCCGGGCGCCTCCTCGTCGTGGGATCCGGCCCACTCGAACGCGAGCTTCGTGCCCGCGCTGTCGAGCGGGGCGTGGCCGACCGAGTTCGGTGGATTGGCTATGCCGAGCCGGACGCCCTTGCCGGCGCGTACCGCGCGGCGACCGCGCTGTGGTTTCCCAGCAACGCTCGGAGCGAAGGTTTCGGACTCGTTCAGGTCGAAGCGATGGCGAGTGGTTGTCCCGTGATCAACACCGCCGTGCCTCATTCCGGAGTCTCGTGGGTCTCCCGTGACGGAGAGACAGGGCTGACGATTCCGGTCGGCGACGGTGCCGCCCTCGCGGCGGCCGCGCGGCGCCTGATCGAGGAGCCCGGGTTGCGCGATCGACTCGCCGCGGGTGCCATCGAGCGGACCAAGCGTGAGTTCGACGCCGAGGTGATGGCCAAGCGCAGCTTCGAGCTCTACGCGCAGGCCGTGGGGACGCGCAGTTCGCGCGCTCCCAGCGCGGCGCGACGCGCTTCCGTAACGCATGCCGCGGCGTCGATCGCCGGTGAGCCGTGAACCAAAGTCGCGCCATCGTCACCGGCCTGCGCACCGGCAGGGCTCGCCCGCTCAGGGCGGCGGTCAAGAGCGCGCAGCAGCTGCAGTCACCTCGGTGGCTGTTCGCGTTCCTTGGCCTCGAGATCGCGTGCCAACTCGGGTTGCTGTTGCCGTCGATCGCCGGTCTTCGCGTCTTCATCCGGACGGCAGCGTTCCTTGGCAGCGTCTTCCTGCTTGTCATCCTGCGCCGCGGGCCGAAGAACCACCCGTCGAGCGGCGCGGCCATGATCGCGGTCCTGCTCACCCTCTTGTCGTTCCTGAACCCCTCCACGAACACCCCGCTGTCCGGCGTCGCGACGATCGTCTTGGAAATCGCAGTGCTCGGTCCGATCTTCTGGGTTCCCAGGATCCGGATCGACGTTCCTACCGTCAGGAGGCTCTTTCTTGTCTACTGGTCCTTCTCGTTCTTGAGTGGGTGCGTCGGGGTTCTTCAGGTTTACTTCCCGGGCCGGTTCGATCCGGTTACGGCGTCGGTGTTGAGTGACCAGTACCTGAGCGCGCTGCATATCGTCCTCGCCGACGGCACCAAGGTCTTCCGCCCGATGGGACTCACCGACACGCCCGGCGGCGCGTCCTTCGGCGCGTCATTCACAATCGTCTTTGCGGTCGCCTTCTTGCTGGATCGACCGAAGCTGTGGTTTCGAATTCTGCTCCTCCTCAGCATCGGCGTCTCGTGTTTCATGCTGTACCTGTGCCAGGTGCGGTGCGCGATCGTGAGCACCATCATTTCCCTTGTTGCACTAGGGCTGCCCTTCATCAAACAGCGGCGCTTTGGCCGCTACCTGCGGATCTCGTTGCCATTGGTCGCGGTTGCCGTCGTGACGTTCATCGTGGCTGCGGGCGTGGGGGGCCAAGCGGTAACCGGCCGCCTGTCCACGTTGATCAACGACGACGCCAGCACCGTCTACTACACGAATCGAGGCAAGTTTCTGAGTTACACGCTCTCCGAGCTGTTACCGCAGTACCCTTTGGGCGCGGGGCTCGGGCGGTGGGGGATGATCGGTACGTACTTCAGCGATTTCTCCATCGCCGACTCGCGGCCGCTCTGGGCCGAGATCCAATGGACCGGGTGGCTCTTCGACGGCGGGGTGCCCTTGATGCTGGCGTACGGCACGGCTCTCGTGATCGCCATGTTGGCGGCTGGCCGCGCCGCAATCCAGGTCGACGACACGCCGGGACGCGATCTCTACAAGTGGGCGACCGTGGCACTCGGATACATCGTCGGCATTGTCGCGCTCACGTTCAATTGTTGCCCCTTCGTCGGAACCTTGGGAATCGACTGCTGGTTTCTCAGTGGCGTCGTCTTCGCGGCGAGCCAGCAACTTCCACCTGCCTGAGAAGAGTCCCTGGCCACGCGCCCGTCGCCCCGGTTCAGGAGCGCAAGGCTGCGACGACGTGCTCGAGCGAGAAGCGCTCCTCGTAGAGCCGGCGTCCACGTGCCGCCACGGCCCCAGCGTGCTTGCCATCGCGCAGCAGGCGATCCGCCGCGGCGGCCAGCCCCTGCATGTCGCTCGCGATCTCGACGGCGCTGGACTCGCGCCAGATCGGTTCGGTCAGGTGTCCGTGGTTCGTGGCGATGGGGAGGCCCACCGCCAGCCCGGCCATCGTGCTGGTGCGACGGGTGGACACCCCGTCCGGATACGGTTGGACGAGGACGTCGCAAGCGAGGAGGTAATCCGTCAGCTGGGCCGCGTCGAGCGTGCCGGTGGCGATGATGCGCCGGGAATCGGGTTCGTGCAGCCGGCGCGCGAAGGCGTCGCTGCCCCGCCCCAAGAGCAGAGCCACGCATTCGAGGTTCGTCTGCAAAAGGCTCTCGAGAACCTCGGCCAGCAACGGTGCCGTCAGACTGCCGTATGTCCCGAAGTGCCCGACGACCGAAGCGCTCTCATCGATGCCGAGCCGTGACCGAATGCGGGATCGGGCACCGGGCGCCGTGGGCGCCTCCACATTGGAGGGCACCGGCAGCCACACCGCGCCCTTCCAGCGCACCGGGAAGGCTCGGAGGGTCGGTTCCCAGGACGGCGTCGAGACGAAGACGCGATCCGCCCGGGCGAGCAGCAGGGTCGCCATGATTCGCATCGCCGCGGCGGCCGCGTTCCATCGCCAGCGGCCAAGCGGGGCCCAAGGCAGAGCGACCTCGTGGAACATGACGTAGACCTCGTCGTCCTTGCCCAGGGAAGCGATCCAGGCGCAAAAAGGGACGTTGGCCCCCTGCAACCCGAACCCCTGGGCCACGTACTGCACGAGAATCCGTCGAGGTCCTGGCTCTCGCTGGATCCCGCGCGAGAGAGCGTACAGTCCGCGGGGCCCGTAGCCCGAAGTGAGCGGGTGCAGCCGAACGCCCTGGTCCTGCGCGAGTTGCCCGTCGTTGGCCGGTGCCCAGACGTGCACCGCGTCACCCGCAGCGGCCAAACCGACCGCGACCGAGCGGCTGTAGTCGGAGACTCCTCCGGGCATGGGAGGATATTCGCCCGTCACGATGTGCCATGCCCGCGAGACCATCGCCCGACATTTACGGAAATCGTCGTCGGAGCGCCATGGGCCCGGCCGATCCCGACGCGCGAGTCGGGCGCAGCGGGTCTTGCTTCGCCTTCAAGGACGTAGAGCCTTCATGGAGGCCGTGCTACCTCTGCGCCGCGCCCGAGGTTCGATGCGTCCATACGCCATCGTCGCCCGCGACTTCGTACGGACCGGAGGGATGGATCGAGCCAACCTTGGCCTTGCCGATTTCCTCGCCCGGGCCGGCGCACCGGTCCACATCGTTGCCCACCATGCGTCGGGCGACCTCGTGGCGCACCCGAACGTGACGTTCCACCGGATGCCCAAGCCCTTCCACCGGTATTCGCTCGGCGCTCCATTGCTCGCAGGTGCCGGGATCGTCCAGGCGTTGTCGGTCGCGAGGCGGGGGGGCGTCGTCGTCGTGAACGGCGGGAACTGCATCGTTCCGGGCATCAACTGGGTCCACTACGTTCATGCTGCATTTGATCCCAGGCTGGCGGGAGCGGCCCAGGTGCACCGCCGGATCGCCCTCGTGACCGAGAGCTTGGCGCTGCGTGCCGCTAAGATCGTCGTGGTCAACTCTCACCGTACGCGGCGAGACGTCATCGAGCGCGTCGGGGTGCCCGCTGACCGGGTGCACACCCTTTATCTGGGTGTCGATGCGGCACGATTCGCCCTCGTCGGCCCCGACGAGAGGACACGTGCCCGCAAGGCGCTCGGCTGGAGCGACGACCGCGCTCGCGTAGCCTTCGTCGGCGCCCTCGGCGACAGGCGGAAGGGCTTCGATGTCCTTTACGACGCCTGGCGTCGGCTGTGCGCGGCGCCTTCGTGGGACGCCGATCTCGTCGTGGTCGGCGAGGGCGCCGAACTGCGGGCTTGGCGCGAGCGCGCCGCGCGGGAAGGAATGTCCGCGCGCATCGCGTTCCTCGGCTTCCGTCGCGACGTTCCCGCGATCCTCGCTGCGTGCGACGCTCTCGTGGCCCCGAGCCGTTACGAGCCCTACGGCCTCGGCGTGCACGAGGCGCTCTGCCGCGGCCTGCCGGCCATCGTCGCTGCAACGGCCGGCGTCGCGGAGCGTTATCCGGAGTCGCTGCGTGCCCTTCTGCTCGAGGACGCCGAGAGCGCGGCGGAGGTCGCGGCGGCGCTCGAGCGCTGGCGTGCGAGCACGGACCGGATTCGCGCCGAGCTCGTTGCCTTCTCGCATAGCCTGCGCGTCCGCGGTTGGGACGACGTGGCGCGCGAATTCGTGGCGCTCTCGGAGGCCGCCTAAGCTCGCACGATATCTCACTACCGCTGCACTTTCGGATCCCGGCGTCGGTCGAGCAGCGAGAAGCGTCGACCGCGCGAGTTCCATCGAGGTACCGGCAGCTCGCGAGCAGGCTGTCAAACGGAACTCAGGTCGTCTTGCATCGAGGTTCTGTCGCGACTAGCCTCCCGCCAATGCGACTCTCGGCGAGGGCTGCGCGCTTCGACTGATGAGCCGAACCGGGCGTGTCCTCGCTGCCGTCTCTCTCGGTTACGTTCATCTCGCGCTGTCGACGCTGTTTGGCCTATGGTTCACGCCGTTTCTCTTGCGCCGCGTGGGCGAGGGCGACTTCGGCTTATGGGCGGCGGGCATGCCGATTCTCACATACGTTGGGATGGTCGATTTCGGTGTGCTGACGATCTTTCAGCGCGACGTGGCTTTCGCGCTCGGTGAGGCGCAGGGCGATCCTCATAGGATCGCCGCGCTTCCGACCATCGTGGGCAAGACTCTGCGGCT
>PLIR01000356.1 GCA_003139415.1 Myxococcales bacterium
GGACGCAAATGCCCCGGTGTCACTTCACGCTCCAGCCGCGCGGTCCGTTCTCGATGGCCGCGGTGCGCGACATGCAGTGCGGATTTCTTCGCTCGACGCGGACGTGCAACACGGACCCGTGGTCGGTCAAGCTGGCGTTCCCGCGCGACGACGACTTTGCGGTCGTCGGCGCGTCGATTCGGCATGTCGAGTCGGAGGTGAAAGTCGAGATTGAGGGTGCCGCGGAGCCGGGCCGGGTCCGGGACCAAGTCGCCCGCACGCTCGCACTCGACCACGACGCGACGCCCTTCGCCGCCCTTCTCCGGCGGGATACGGTGCTGCGGGCCGTCGGGGCGGCGCGGCCTGGCTTTCGTCCCGTCGTGGCGCCGTCGCCCTACGTGATGGGGGGCAGGGCGGTGCTCTCGCAGCGGCTGCGGATGGACCCGGCGGCCGCCCTGCAGGTACGCATCGCGGAGCGAGCGGGCGACGTGGTGCAGGTCGCGGGCGAGTGGCTCCCGTCCTTCCCCAGGCCGGAGAGCATTCTCGCGCGCGATGGCTTCCCTGGGGTGCCCGACGAGAAGTGGCGCAGGCTGATGGGGCTGGCGCGGGCAGCCTTGTCAGGAGTCCTCGACGTCAATCGTCTCAACGCCATGCCGTACCGCCAGGCGCACGCCGATCTGCGGCGGCTCCGCGGCGTGGGGCCGTGGGCGGCCGATGCCATTCTCCTGCGCGGGTGTGGGCCGGCCGACGCGCTGCCCCTCTCGGAGCCGACGCTGCACGACGGCGTTCGGTCGGCCTACGACCTGAGTCACATGCCGGACGACGCCGAGGTCCAGCGTATCGCCGAGTCGTGGAGGCCCTTCCGGATGTGGGTCAGCGTGCTGCTCGTCTCGCACCGGATGCGGGACACGACGCCCGGCCCGCGCCCTCGCGGCGCATTGCAGCGCGGCCGCCCCGATCAGGGCAGGGCGGGGCAGGTTCCGGACTCGCCCGTGTAGCAATAGTACGTGCCGAACGCGCCGCCCGGGCAGCACTGGCCTCCCGAGGGGCAGAAGCCCGTCTGCTCGCCGCCGTCGCCCGCCGCGCCGCATCCGCCGTCGACGGTCGCCACCGCGTCGGTGGCCTCGGTTGCGTCGGCCGGCTCGGCATCGGACGTCGCGTCGGTCGTCGCGTCGGTCGTGGCCGCGTCGGTCGCCGCAGCGTCAGGCGCCGCAGCGTCGCCGGGCAGGCCGTAGCCGGAGTCGGCCTCGACGCACATGGGCGTCGGCGCACCGAAGCAGACAAGGCCCGGCTCGCAGCCCGTCTCGTCGGGGCACGGCTCGCCCACCGAAAGCTGCGCCTCGCATGTGCGCGTCACGGCGCAATAGAGGTTTGACTTGCAGTTGTCGTTGTCGCCGCAGGGGCCGTCGAGCCCCTGGGTATTGGGCGCCTCGCACGTCGGAGTCGACTCTCCCGTGTTGCATACGAGCCCGGCGTTGCACGAGTAGTCGGGGTAGAGCGCCGATGCGTCGGCCTCGCACGCTTCGCCCGAGCGGCCCTGGCTGTTGCAGGCCGGCATGACGCCGACGAGCGCCACCCACAACGCCGCGAGACCAAAGTCCCGGCTCAACGACATGGCCGCTGGCTTACCACCGCCCCGTCCGCGTTGCCATCGCGCGAGAGCGCGCCCTTGACAGTCCGCGGCCGGGCCTTAACCGTCTCGGGCCGATGCCCGACGAACCTGTCACCCTTCCGTTCGAGGCCGACGTCAGCCAGGTGCTTCACCTGGTCATCCACTCGCTCTACAGCCACAAGGAGATCTTCCTCCGCGAGCTCGTGTCGAACGCGTCCGATGCCCTCGACAAGCTCCGCTTCAAGGCGCTCACCGACGACGTGTACGAGGGCGACACGGACCTGGCCATCGTCATCCGCGCCGATCGCGAGCAGGGCACGCTGACGATCGAAGACAACGGCGTCGGCATGAGCAAGGAGGACCTCGTCCGCGACCTCGGGACGGTGGCGCGCTCTGGCTCGCGCGCGTTCCTCGAGCAGCTCGCCCAGCAAGGGCAGAAGGACGCCCGCCTGATCGGGCAGTTCGGGGTCGGCTTCTACAGCGCCTTCCTCGTCGCCGATAGGGTCGAAGTCGTGTCGCGGCCGGCCGGCGCAGGCCAGGCGGCGCACCGCTGGGTGTCGGAGGGCAAGGACAGCTTCACGATCGCGCCGGCCGACCGGGCCAAGCGCGGGACGGCGGTCACGCTGCACCTGCGATCGGACCAGAAAGAGTTCCTCGAGGAATGGCGGCTTCGGGAGCTCGTGACGCGCTACTCGGACTACGTCAGCCACCCGATCCGCTTGCGGGTCGAGAAGCCCGCCCCCGCGAAGGACGGCGCCGCGGATGCGGGCGAAGCCGAAAAGGGCGAGAACGGCGAATACGAGTACGAGACGATCAACCGCGGGACCGCCCTCTGGCAACGGCCCAAAGCCGAGATCACCGACGAGCAGTACGACGAGTTCTACCGGCACCTCACGCACCAGGCGGCGCCCGACGGCGACGCCAAGGCCGAGGCGCCGGTTGCCCGGACGCACTTCAAGGTCGAGGGCACGCAGG
>PLIR01000499.1 GCA_003139415.1 Myxococcales bacterium
GACGCGGACGCGGACGCGGACGCAGGCGCGGAATTCGGTGGGCGGGCGCAGGTCGCGAGGGCGAGCAGGAGGCCCCGCGCGGCCACCCGCCCGACAGGTTCGCGCCAGGCCATTGGGGGGGATTGTACCGGCTCGGGCCGTGGTACTTCCGTGGGAATGACGAGCCTAGCCCCGACCCCGATCCCCGGCCCTGCTGCGGCGGCCGCGGCGCCGACGGCCTTCGAGCGCCGCTTCGGCCACCCGCCGGGGCTGGTGATCCTTTTCTTCGCCGAGATGTGGGAGCGCTTCAGTTACTACGGCATGCGCGGGCTTCTGAAGCTCTACATGGTCAACTATCTCTTCGTCGCGGCGCGCGAGGCGCTGCAGGGGTGCACGAAGCGGGTGCCTCCGTGCGCGCTCGTCGGCGGGAACCCGCACGACGTGCTCTTTTGGGACTTCATCCAGCAGTTCGTGCCGAGCCGGCCTGCCGAGGCGGCGTCCGTCCTCTACGGCAGCTACACGGCGCTCGTGTATCTGACGCCCTTCTTCGGGGGGATTCTCGCGGACCGCGTCCTTGGTCAGCGCAAGACGGTCGTCATCGGCGGCACGCTCATGGCGCTGGGGCACTTCGTCATGGCGAGCGAGCGGGCGTTCTTCCTGGCGCTCTTTCTCTTGATTCTGGGCAACGGGGCGTTCAAGCCCAACATCTCGACGCAGGTCGGCAATCTGTACCGCCCGGGGGATCCGCGCCGCGACGGGGCGTTCACGATCTTCTACATGGGGATAAACCTCGGCGCGTTTCTGTCGAACCTCGTCTGCGGGACGCTCGCCGCGATCTACGGCTGGCACTACGGCTTCGCGGCCGCGGGGGTCGGCATGATCTTGGGCCTGGCTGCCTACATCGCGGGCGGGCGCTACCTCGCCGAAGACAACCTGACCCGCGTGCACGAGGCGCACGCCGAACTCGCCACGTCGATGACGGCGGACGAGAAGCGCCGCGTCGCCGCGCTCGTCGTCCTCTGCGCGCTCAACGTGGTGTTCTGGGCCGTCTACGAACAGCAGGGCAACACGATGCAGTCGTGGTCCGACGACCAGACCGCGTGGCCGGTCGTCTTCGGCTTTGCGATCCCGTCGACCTGGTTTCAGTCGTTCAACCCACTCGTCATCATCATCGCCGCCCCCTTGCTCGACGTGTTCTGGCGCTGGCAGAACGGCCGCGGCACCGAACCGAGCACCCTGACGAAGATGGCGCTCGGCTGCATCCTGCTCGGCGTGAGCTTCGTCGTCATGATCGTGGGGGCGCGCGTCGTCGGCGACGGCCGGGGCAGTCCGTTCTGGCCGCTCGCATGCACGCTATTGCTCACGATCGGCGAGCTGTACCTGTCGCCGATCGGGCTGTCCCTGGTGACGAAGGTCGCGCCCGCCCGCATGGTGTCGATGCTGATGGGCATGTGGCTCATGTCGAGCTTCCTCGGCAACTTCCTCAGCGGCGCGATCGGCGTTCTTTACACGCGCTGGTCGAAGGACGCGTTCTTTCTGCTGCTGACGGTGCTCGGCGTGGGCGTCGGCCTGGTGATGCTCGCCGTCCGGCGGCCTCTACGCACCGCGATGCAGTAGTACGTGCCTGTTCGTGTTTTCGATTGCGTGACCCCGCGACCCCGCCCCCTTGCCCATGGACGACCACCCTTTCGACGCCATCGACGAATCCGCCCTTCGGACTCGTCGGAGCGCGAAGTGGACCCTTTACCCCTCGACCGTACTGCCCGCGTGGGTCGCGGAGATGGACTTCCCGCTCGCCGATCCCATCCGGCTCGCCCTCCACGCAGCCGTGGACGCCGGCGACACAGGGTACGCGTCGCCCACGGACCTGGGTGAGGCCTTCGCGGCGTGGGCCGGAGATCGCTGGGGTTGGCGATTGCCCGGGTCGGGTGTGCATCTCGTCGCGGACGTCGTGACGGCGATCGCCGAGATCCTCAAAGTCGCGACGGCGCCCGGCGACGGCGTCGTCATCGAGCCGCCCGTGTACCCGCCGTTCGCGGCCACGATCCAGGCTCTCGGGCGGAGCGTCGTGCGGGCGCCGCTGCGGAGAGACGAAAACGGCTGGGCGCCAGACCTCGTGGCGATCGAGCGAGCGTACGAAAGCGGCGCACGCGCCCACCTGCTCTGCTCTCCGCAAAACCCGACGGGGCTCGTGTACCCGCGCGAGGCGCTCGAACGGATCGCCGCCCTCGCCGACCGGCACCGGGTCCTTGTCGTCGCCGACGAGATTCACGCCCCGCTGACTCTGAGCGGCGCGGCTCACATGCCATTTCCCAGTGTGTCCGACGCGGCGCGACGGCGTTCGATCGTGGTGACGTCGGCATCCAAGACCTGGAACATCGCGGGCCTCAAGGCCGCCGTGATGGTCGCAACCGATGACGACGACGACCCGCGCGCGCCCGCCGGCATCCTGGCGCGCCTGCCGCCCGCGACTCCCTTCCACGCCGGCCACCTCGGCGTCCTCGCGAGCAAGGCCGCGTTTCGCGAAGGGCAGGCTTGGCTGGCGCAGGCGCTCTCGATCCTCGACCGCAACCGCCGGCTGCTCGCCGACCTGCTAGCCGCCGAGCTGCCTGAGGTGCGTTACGTACCGCCGCAGGCCGGCTACCTCGCGTGGCTCGACTGCCACGGGCTCGGCCTCGGGCCGGATCCCGCCGCGGCGTTTCTCGACAAGGGCGCCGTCGCCCTGTCGAGCGGACCCACGTTCGGCGCCGAGGGCGAGGGGTTCGCGCGATTGAACATAGGCACGAGCCGGAGGCTCCTCGAAGAAGCCGTCCGGCGCATGCGACGCGCCATTTAGCGCTCGAGGCGGCGCGGACGCGCTCGTCCGGCGTTACCCCCAGCCATGCTACTGGAACGAAGGCGAGCTCGGTGCCCATTGAAACGCGACCACGCCCGTGAGCTCTTCGACCTGCGGCCCGACGGCGCCTTGCGCGTGGTCGTCGTCGCCGACACGCACAGCAGGCCCGACCCGAGGAGCGCAGACCTCATCGCGGCGCAGCGGCCCGATCGCATCCTGCACGCGGGAGACATCGGTGCGCCGGACGTGCTCGCGGCTCTGGCGGTGCACGCGCCGGTGACCGCCGTGCGCGGCAACATCGACGCGCGGATGCCGGGGCTGCCCGACGTGGTCACCATCGACGTCCGCGAGGGCGACCGCACGCTCGTCACGCTGCTCTTGCTCCACATCGCCGTCTACGGCCCCAAGCTGCGCGCCGACGCGGCCCGCCTCGCGCGCGCCGCCGAGGCCTCGATCGTCGTGTGCGGGCACTCGCACGTGCCGTTCCTCGGTCGCGACCAAGGGATCGCGGTCATCAATGCGGGGTCGATCGGGCCGCGGCGCTTCCGGCTCCCGATCGTGTTCGGCGTGATCGATATCGACCGCGACCACGTCTCGATGCACCACGTGAGCTGCGAAACGGGAGACCGATGGCTGCCGTAGCCGCCGCGGCGGTCGCGATTGCACGGTGGGCGGTGCGGGTGCTACCGAAGTAAGAAGTTCAAATGGCACCCAAGGCAAGACCAGGCACGTCCAAAGCGGCCTCCCTTGCCCTGATGAATGCCCTCTCCGCGTTCTTTCCCGCCTACAAGACGCGGATGCGGTCGACGCTCTCGGAGATCGTATCGGGCGAAAGCACCCCGTCGCGCGTCATGGTGGTCGTGATCTTGCGCAAGCACGGCTCGCTGCCGATGGGGACCATCGCGGGGTACGTGGGGCTGCCCAAGTCGAACATCACCGCGCTCGTCGACGACCTCGAGGCCGAGGGGGTGCTGCGGCGCCGGCGCGACGAGGCCGACAGGCGCATCACGCACGTGGAGCTGACGTCCAAAGGACGCGCGGTCTGCGCGCGGGAGTACGACGCGTACGAGGAGAGCCTCGCCGCCCTCTTCGACGCGCTGCCGGCCGCCGAGCGCGCGTCGATGATCTCGGGCCTGGAGCGGCTCACCCGTCTCCTGCGGGCCGACGACGGCGACAAGGCTGCAGCAGCCAGCCCTTCGCGCACGATCGCGGCCGCCCGGAGCGCGTCCGCGGGCCGGAAGAGTTGGCGTCGCGGCGCCTGATAGTTCAGGATGTAACAGTTCCTTCTTGAATCGGTTGGCGCGGCGCGCTAGATTCGTCGTGTGGTCGCGAGGGCGTCACGCCGCGGCGTGACGAGGAAGGACAGCGATGCCCAGGACTGCTCAAGCGTGTCCGCCGTCGGACGCGCCAGTGATCGGCGAACAATGGCATGCCGCGTGCGATCGTTGCGGCGCGTCCTACACGCTGGCGGGTTGGCTGGGCCTCCCGATGGTGGCGCAGGTCGAGTCGGCGTGGCTTGCCACCCATATGGTGAGTTGGCAGACCGAGCACGTGGTCGAGGTGCGGCGCTGCGCGCGTTGCGCGACGGCCATGTCCCGCCGTCGCACTGTAACAAGCGGCTCGTGAGCCTTCGCGGCGACCATCAGCTCTCCGCGAGCGATGCGACGGCGCGGACGGTCGGCATGAAGAGGTACGCGGCGCCGCGCGTTCGCACGAACCGCGCAGGCATCTTCACGCGCTCGGCCGTGAGCTCGCGCTGGATGCTGAACGCCGGCTCCTCACCGGCGAGCCTTCGATGGTCGCCAATCAGCGGATCCACCCCGTTCACGAGTCCCGCGAACTTGGGGTTATTGCACCACTGGCGCTGCACGAACTCGAATTGCTGTTCGATGTTCGCGTTGAAGCAAAGAAAGTGCAGCCCGCGGTTCGGCCTCGGGTCGGGAGCGTCGAGGGCCTTGAGGTAGGACAGCGGCTCGGCGTCGGGGCAGAGCGGGGAGCCGTAGGCGCGTCCCCTGCGGATGATCCGGTGCCTCGAGACGACGGTGCGGCATTCCTTGGCGGAGCTCGCGGTCCCCCAGTCGCGCGGGTTGCTGCGGCGGATGTGGGCTCCGAAAGGGCACCGCAACCCTTTGGCGTCGGCCATGGCGTACTCGAAGTCGTTGTCGTTGCTCGCGGCGTCGGTCCGCGGATCGCCGTCGGCCGGGGCATGCTTGACGAGCGGCGCCCCGCTCGGCCACCGCCCCACCATCTGGCTCGCGAAGCGGACGGCGTCGCCGTCCGACGAGCCTTGCGCGCGGCAGAACGACCAGAATCCGCGGACGTCTTGCTCGAGTTGCCGCAGGACGGCGTAGGTGCCGTTGAGGGCGAACGCCGACTTCGGGGCGCCAGGGACGTGCGCGGGCTCGCCGAAGGCGTTCTTGTGGCCCAGGAGGATCTCGCCCGCGGCGACCGCGTTCCCCGGCACGGCCCCGATGGTTGGTTGCGCAATCCCGTCGCGAAAGCCGAAGTGCTCCTGACGTCGCGGCAGACGGATCGTCTCGAGGCGCTCGACCTGTTCGAATCCGGCGTCGGCCGCGTCCCGCAGGACGTCGTCGCACACGCTATCGATGTCACGATGCGCGTACGCAAGTAAGACGGCGTGGACGGGCGCCTTGGCCGGCGCGCCCCAGAGCCACTCGGACGGCCGGCTCTCGCCTTGATCGCCCAGGAGCCGCGCCCGCGCCTCGGTCGTGGGACCCTCGACGAAGTCGCGAGGGAAGTTGTCGAGCAGCGCCGAGTCCAGCCCGAGCGCCTCGAGGCCTCGATGCGTGAAGGCGACGTTGACGAAGGGCCCCGGCTCGGCGGCCTTGCGAGCCGCCGTCGCCGCCGTCGTGAGTTTCAGGCTCGCGAGAAAGCGCCTGGCGTCTTTCGCGCGGCCCGGGCGGATGGAGAGCAGCACGAAGCGCGCCTCGTAGAGGTGGCCGTACCCGTGCAGAACGATCCCCTGAAGTTCGTGGAGCGGGAGCTCCTCGGTGAGGTTGTTCATCGTGGCCCTCGCATCTCAGGTGACTCGCGCCAGCCACTGGTCGGGAGGGACGGCGCGCTCGTCGGCCAGACCGCGCCGGATCAGCGTCGCGTCGTTGATTTCGACGATCGAAAGAGACGGGTAGGCCGAGTACCAGACCCGCGTCCGCACCTGGATGTGGTGCGACCACGCCTTGAATCGGTCGCCCGCGCTCGCGCCGGCGAAGGCGAGAAAGCGCGTGCGCGGATATCCGGACGTGTTGCTCCAGATCGCCGTGAGGCCGCTGCTCGCCTGGTCGATGAAGTCGCCGAGGTAGCTCTCCCACGAGCTGTCGTAGTTGCTGACGAACGCGAGGCGCCGCCCATCGTCTAGCAGGTACCAATGCGCGGCGTGGATCGACGGAATCTTTCCGAGCCGGCCGCGAACGAAATAGTCTTTGCCGAGCGTCCCGACCGAGAAGAGGACGACCTTCAGGAGCTGCCTCCGGAACCACCCGTCCTTGACCTCGACGACGTTCGAGAGAGGATTCTCGAAGAACAGGTTCTCGCCGTGGGTGGTGATCTCGACGTGCTCTCGTTCGCTCTTCGAATACACGGGGTCGAAGGCGCGATCGTGAGTCTCCAGCACGCGGAGCCACAGCAAAGCCAGCGGCAACGCGGGCAAGAGCGGCACGAGGGCGAGGCCGCGCCCCACGAGCGAGGCCCACGCCCGATGCTGCGGCGGAAAGGGCGCTGGCGCCTCGCCGAGCTCCGCGAGGACACGCGTTCGCACCGCGCTTGCGTCCGGCAAGGGGCCTTCGGTGCGGAGGCTGTCGATGACCAGCCGCACCCGGCGCGCGAGATCCGCTTCGTAGACGATCTGCCGGCGGCTTCGTCCCGGCGCGCCGAAATACAGGGCCGCTGCAGGCCTGTGCCGGGCGCAGAGGTACCCGACGACGCCCGCGTCCGTGGCGCCTCGCGGGTAGTCGAGGCAGTGCTCGTACAGGGCATCGATCGCCCGGCGCGCCACCGCGACGAGGGTGCCCACGAGGCTCTGGCGCTCGTGCCCTTCATCGGCCGCCCACTGGCCTTCCGGGCCGTCGTACCACGCGTTCAACGCAAGCGCGTCCGGTCCATGGGGCGCGGAGCCGCCCCCTGGAGACTGGTAATGATCGCCACGCCCGGGAATCAGGACCCAGCGAGCGTAGTGGATGTTGGGGACGGCGCCGAAGTCGACGAGGGCGTCGTTCGGCCGGTGTCCGTGCATGGCCTGAAGCGTCTCGGCCGCGATGCGATCGAGGACGATATCGAGCGGTGCCCGGGCCTCGCCGCGTATCGGTGCGACGATGTTCAGTACGAACTGCCGGGTAGGCTGGATCGCATCGCGCACACGACGCGTGCCTAACATGCTCCAGAGCCGTGCGTCCATCCGTTTTTATGCCAGAGCGCAAATTGCGGGTGGCACTTCGCTCGGCGTAGCACCCCGTGCCTTGACGCGCGGCTTTCCTGCGTGAATCCTCGCGATCGTACCGATCGGCTCCGATGGGGCGCGGGCCCACTCCACTCACACCGAAAAGGAAGTGCCATGGCGGAGTTCATCGAACGCCTCGAGAGTCAACTCGTCGGCTGGCTCGGGGCGCCGTCGATCTTGCGCGGGTTGTTCGACGAGGCGCGGGCCGTGGATCCCGTGCTGGTCGTTGGCGGGCGCGCGCTCGTGAGCTCTTTCGCCGGGGTCACCGAAGTGCTGACGGATCCTTCGTTCGGGGTAAAGGAGATCTACGCCGCACGCATGGAGCGCACGTCCGGCGCCTTCTTTCTCGGAATGGACGCCGGCCCTGCGTACGATCGCGAAGCGTCGCTCGTCCGCCAAGTCGTGCGGCCAGCCGACATCGGGACAGTCCGATCGATCGCGCGCGCGACCGCGTGGGACCTCGTCGATGCGGCGCGCCCCGTCGGGACGATGGACGCCGTCGCGGGCTTCTCGCGGATCATCCCGACTCGCATCGTGCAGCAATTCTTCGGTGTCCCGGGGCCAAGCGATGCGGATCTCATGCGGTGGATGCGCACCATATTCTGGGAAATCTTCCTCAATCTCACGAACGACGCCGCGGTGGCGGTCGCCGCGGACGCCTCGAGCCACGAGCTCTCGCCTTACCTCATGGGCCTCATCGAGGCGCGCAAGGCGGATCGATTGAAGGGTTCGCGCGACGACTTTCTGTGCCGCCTCATCGATCAGCAGAAGCAGCCGGGGGGCGGCTTCGACGACGACGGGATCCGTCGAAACATCGGCGGGATCATCGTCGGGGCCGTCGACACCCAGTCCAAGGCCATCGCCCACGCGCTCGAGCAGCTGCTAAAGCGCCCGGCCGCGCTCGAGATCGCGCGCACCGCGGCATGCGAAGGCAACGACGTCCTGCTCCGGGGCGCGGTCTTCGAGGCCCTCCGCTATAACCCGATGAACCCCGTCCTTCCGCGCTTTTGCCAGAGAGACCACGTGCTCGGCCACGGGACGGGCCGCGCCAAGAAGGTGCCGCAAGGTACGCTCGTCTTCGCCTCGACGTTCGGCGCCATGTTCGACGACGCCAAGGTGGAGGCGCCGGGAGAGTTTCGCGCCGATCGCCCCTCGGACAACTACTTACACTTTGGGCTCGGCTTGCATCGCTGCTTCGGAGAGCGCTTCAACGACGTCGTTCTCCCGGAGGCCATCAAGGCCATTCTCTCGCTGCCAGAGCTGCGTCTCGAGGGCGCAATCCAGTACGACGGCCCCTTCCCGGAGCATCTCGCCGTTCGATTCGACCCCCGGTGAAGCGCCGCCCTAGTTGACGGTGACGTGATCGCCCACGCGGACTTCGCTGATGGATGCCGGCACCGGCGTGAGCGCTTCGGGAACGGGAAGACCGAGAAGCTCGAGCCACTCGGCGGCGACCCATGCGGGCCCCACGAGCAGGTAGTACGCGTCGCCGTAGAACGCGGGCTCGTTCTTCTCGAAGACGTAGTGTCCGACGAACTGCAAGGCCCAACCCGTCGCGAACATGGTGCCCCCGACGAGCGGCGCGACGGCCATCGTGGGGATGGACGCGACGATCATCGGAATGCCGACCATGTGCGTCAGCTTGTTCCCGAGCGTGGTGTGCTCTCTCTGGTAGATCGCGATGTACTCGCGGAGCGAGTGCTTCGGCATCGGGAGGTTCATACTCTCCACTTTACGACTCGGCCCATCCGGCGCAAGAGCAGGGGCCGCCGCGTGCGAAGCGACCGCGCAGCCCGGCTCGGCCGCCGGCCTTGGCGCCTGGGCTTGCCCCGACGGGGGGTTACAACCGCTGGCGCGCTGCCTCGCGCTCTGGACGGTCGTGCAGCGTGTCCCACCACGCTCCCGCCACTTCGAACGTGCCGTGCTGGATCAGGTGCACTTTCTCGTTCGACGAGAACGCCACCAGCGTCATGGTGGAATAGTCGAGGACGACCGTCAGCGTGTAACCGGACGAGCCAAGATACGAGAGTGCCCACACGTCCGACCCGATCGGTGCGGCTTCGTACTTCTTCTCCGTCGTGCCCTCTCCCGTGCCATCGACCTGGCGGTATCGCACGGCACCGCTTGGCTCGAAGAGGTGCTCGAACGTCTTACCCGCCATGGGACCGTCGGCGAAGGTGAAGCGGAGCATCTTGCCGGCGATGGATTTGCGGTTCATATCGCTCTCCTTGTCCCCCCGCCCTATTCGGGGGCAAGAGAGGCAAGACACGAGCCGGCCGCTGGACGCATGAGATGAGCGCGTCGATGGGGCCAGCCGACGCCGCTAGCTCCAGGCCTCTTCTAGCGCATGCACCAGCGTCTCGACGGGCTGCGCGCCCGGCACAGCGAGCTGGCCGCCGAGAAGGAAGAAGGGGACGCCCTGGATCCCGAGGGATCGCGCCTTGGCCTCGTCCGAGCGCACCTCCGCCGCGTAGCGGTCGCCTTCGAGAACCGCGCGCACCTCGGCGGCTTCGAGTCCAGCCTCCGATGCGAGCCGGACCAGCGTGGCGGGGTCCCCGATGGGTTCGCCCTCGGCCATGTACGCGCGAAAGAGGCGCTCGCGCAGGGCCCCTTGCTTGCCACGCTCGGCGGCGAGGTGAAGGAGGCGATGGCCGTCGAACGTGTTGCCGGCGCGGGCCCGGAGCAGCTGCAGCGAAAGGCCGTCCTTGGCGGCGATCTCGGTGACCTGCCGGATCATCTCTTCGGCCTGAGGCCGCGTACGGCGGTATTTCTCGGCGAGCTGGCCCGCGTGGTCGCCCTCGCGAACGGCCGGCGCGGATGGATCGAGCTCGAACGCGCGCCAGACGACTTCGACGTCGGCCCCGTGCGCAAATGCCTTGAGCGCCGCGTCGAGCCGGTGATGTCCGATGGCGCACCACGGACAGATGATGTCGGACCAGACTTCTACGGCGAGCTTCGCGGGCATACGACAAGGCTACGAAAGGGGACCGCTCGGGGCGAGCGGGACGACGGCGGTTGCGGCGCGGAGGGCCGACTCCGCGTCCGCGGCGATCCGGTCGACGATCGAAGCAGCCGGCTCGATGCGGTGGATCAGCCCGACGGACTGCCCCGCGTAGATGAGCGCGTTGGAGTAATCCTCCGCCTGCTTCGCGTGCTGAAAAACGCGGCGAGCTTCGTCGTCGCGCGCGAGCTCGTCTTCATGCCCCGCCCACCGCTGCGTGAACGCGTTGACCAGGGCGCGGCCGGGGAATCGGGGGGACCACGGGATACGCTGCACGACGTCGAACACGCGCGTGTGCACGGTGTCCGTCTCGAGCGCCTCGATGACCTTGCGCCGAGCCACCGGCGAGTTGCGCGCTTCCTCTGCCACGAGGAGCGGCGTGCCGATCCACGCGCCCGCAGCGCCCGCCGCGAGGACCGCGGCGAGCCCACGCCCGCTCGCGATCCCCCCCGCCGCCACGACAGGCAGCCGTACGGTCTCGAGAACGATCTGGAGCAAAGGCAACGTGCCGACCCCTCCGGTGTGCCCACCGGCTTCGGTGCCCTGCGCCACGATGAGGTCGACGCCGGCGGCCTCGGCCGCGCGAGCGCTCTGGCGATCCTGGACCTGCGAGGCCACGCGGATGCCCGCGTCGCGCATCCGGGGCATGTACTTCGCGGGATCGCCGAACGACATCGCGATGACGAACGGCTTCGCGCGAATGGCCGCATCGAGGAGCTCTGGCCGCGCGTCCAGCGCCCAGACCATCAGTCCGATACCGAAGGGGTGCGCCCCGGCGAGGCGGCGGTAGTCGTCGACGTCGCGCTCGAGCTGTTCGACGGGCTGGGTGCTCGAGACGCCTAGCATCCCGAGCGCGCCGCAGTTCGAGAGGGCGGCCGCGAGCGATCCCCCGGACATCGGCGTCATGGGGGCGCCGATGATCGGGACCTTCAGGCCCCAGTCGCGCGTCAGATAGGTCGAAAGCAAAACAGGCCTCCCTTCGATCGATGCGCGACGGCTTATTGCGTCGCGGCGCCGTCGAGAGCGCCGGAGGGCGACGGTTCGTCGGCCCCGTCCGCCGGCACGGCGCTGTAGCCGGACGCATCGACGAGCGCGCCGTCCTCGAGCAATCCGGCCCCGTAGTACACGATGTACGGTCCATCATCCGATGCCGCGGGGGACGATTCGGTGCTCGGCGGGGCGACGCCCTTCGTGTCCGACGAGGAGCACGCGATCGCCGGGGCGCACCCGAGGGCGAGGGTCGCGAGCAGCCGTCCGGTCGCCATGTGCCCCGATATCGTAGCGCGCACGGCACCCCGCGCGAGTTTCCGTACGAGCCGTCGCGAGGCGCCCACCAGCCGGGGATGAAGCGGCACCCTTCGCGTGTCTTCATCGCAACCGAAGATCGCCTGTCTCCATCGCAAGTGAGAAAGGAAGCACCGATGTCCCACGCGCAGTTCATTCTTGTCCGAGAGACCACCGACATGGTTCTCCGCCGTCTCGAGGGGTTGCCACCGTCCGCCCGCACGGAGCAATTGCGAGCAAGCGTGCAGGACTGCATGCAAGAAGCCGAGATGTGGAGCGCCGGCTTGCCCAGGGGGCGAGAGCTGGAGCTCCTCGCCAAGCGCCTCTTCATCCTTCACGTCGAGACGACGAAGCTGGAACGCGACACGTTCCTCGCGAGGAGCGCGGCCGCCACGGCGTGAAACCGGCCGGCGTGAACCCGAGCCGCCGGGCTATCCGTCCTTGACGACCGTCGCCTGGGGCCGCTTCGACGGATCTGCCGCGGGGACGGGGGCTTTGTCCCCTGCAGGCTGTCGACGCGCCCGGCGCAGGGCGACTGCCTCGCGCAAGTGCTCGAACTCCAGTTGCAGCTTCGTGAGCTCTTCGTCGCTCATGTCCTCGACGCCAACGAGGGCGTTGCGGGCGCCCTTGGTCGCGCGAATCAGCTCGTCGAGCTTGAGGTGAACGGCGTGAGCGTCGCGGTTTTGGGTGTTCTGGATCAAGAACACCATGAGAAAGGTGACGATCGTCGTGCCCGTGTTGATGACGAGCTGCCACGTGTCCGAGAAGTGAAAGATGGGCCCCGTGATGCCCCAGACGACGACAACGAGGAGGGCGAGCAGAAAGGCGTGCGGCCGCCCAACCCACTCGGACGTTGCACGGGCGAGGCGGTGAAAACCGGCTTCGATCACTGCGGAGAGGGATAGACGCGCCGGGGTCGGAGGGCAAACGGCGGCCACCCACGAGCCACGGGCGACGGCGTCCCCGAGGGCGTAAGCTCCCCGCCATGTCCCCGCCCGATCAGGGGAGCGCCTATCTTCCGTCGGAAGCCGATTCGCCGTTCATGCGCCTGGGCGGCGAGGCACCGATCCGAGCCATCGTAGAGCGCTTCTACGACGCGATGACCGAGCTCGAGCCGGATCTCGCCCGCCTCCACCCATGCGACGCCAATGGCCGCGTCGAACGGGAGGCGCGTGACCGGTTCGCCCTCTTCTTCATCGGCTGGCTCGGCGGACCGCAGGACTACGTCGCGCGGTACGGGCATCCACGGTTGCGGATGCGCCACGGCCGCGTGCCGGTCGACGACCGGATGGCCGCGGCGTGGATGCGCTGCATGCGCGTCGCTCTCGAGGGCGCCGGCGTCGAGGAGCGCGTCCGGGCCTACCTCGACGCCCAGCTCGACGCCCTGGCGTTGTTCTTGCGGAGCCAACGGTGAAGGGGGCGCTCCGTCTCGCACGAGCGTGCTCGCGGCGGCGGATCGCCGCGGGGGTCCTCGTGCTCGCCGGCATCGCCACGCTGCCCGCTTGCCGCCGCAACTGGGCGCTCGGCTCGAGCCGCGATGGCGGGGGTGACGCGGAGAGCGACATCCCCCTCGTGGGCAACCTGGACCTGCAAAAGCTCCTCGGGGGCGCCGTACAGGGACCCCAGGTCGTCGCCGACGAGAGCGTCACCGTCGCCCCGCACGCGTGGCGCGGCCCCGGCTTCACGTTGCCGTCGCCGCGCAGCGTCCACATCGTCGCCGACGGCAAGGACCACACGGAGAAGGGATTCCGACTCTACGTCATGACGTCCGAAGAACTCGCCCAGTTCGAGAAGCGAAAGCCCTTCAAGGACGTCCCGTCGTTCGAGGGACTCAAGGTGCACTCGCTCGACAAGACCGACACGCTCGCTGCCGGGACCTGGTGCGTCGTGGTCTTCAACTCGGAGAACAGCACCCGGGCGATGGTGGTGCACCTGCGGATCGTCGTCGGCGCGACGTGACGCACGATCCGCAGGTCGAGGCGAAGGCGCTTCGCTGAGCCGCCTTCAGGGTGCGGGCTTGGCCCCAGAGAGTGCGCAGGCGATGCGGAGGCGTTCGGGCAGGCTCGGCGCGGACGCGTAGCGCGCCTTGTCGTCGACGGAGACAGGGAGGTTTGCCACCACGAGATCCGCGAGCCGCTCGGGATCGGCGGCGTCGATAAGGGCTACGAGGCGTGCGCCGTCCGGAAAGGCGCTCGCGAGATTTCGCGCGTGGGCGCGGAGCGACGCAGCGAGGGGCTCCACCTCGGCGGCGTCGCCCTCTTCCACGGCCACCTCCTTCACCCGCGCCGCCAGCGATCCTCGCGGCCCGGGCTCGAGCGACACGAGCGCGATCGATCGCACCCCCTCGAGTACGACCCAGGCGCGATCATCTCCGTCCATCACGCGCGCGTGGACGTAAGCCTCGCACCCGACGGGGTGCAGGCCCGCGGCGTCGGGCGCCTCCTCGTCGGCCGTACGCTGCGCGAACACCGCGAGCGTGGGAGGGGCGCGATCGAGCGCCACCGCGAGGGTCGCCAGCGACGTCGGGCGCGCGAGGTGGATCGGACCGAGCGCGCGCGGAAGGAAGACCGCGTTTCGCATGGTCAAGGCAGGAAGCACCTCGGGAAGGGGCTTCTTCGCCGCGGTTGCAGCGGGCGTGCGCTTTGCAGCCAAGTCGCGGATCAGCGCCCCTGCCTCGGCGGGAAACGGGAGCGGAATGAGGGCGCGCAGCAGCGCCTCCGAGGGGCCTGCATCCGCCCCCTGGGCGGCGACCGCGTCGCGCAGCTCCGCCCAGCTTGCCTTGCCGTACTCCCGCGCAATGGCCGACTGCGCGTCGTGAAGCGCGAACGGCGCGGCCGCGACGGCGTCGACGCTCAGGCCGGCGTAGGCCGGGACGGAGGCACGGATGCGTGCAAGAGCGTCAGGGTCGGCGCGCTTGTGCGCGTCGAGCAGGTCCTTCGCCTGCTTCTTGAGGTGCTCGAGGCTGGCCCGGGGCGGTAGATCACGTCGCATGGCAACTCCTTGCTTTTGCCCGCGGTCCGCAACCGGGCTTGCAAAGAGTTGGTGGCTGATGCGACGACGAGGGGGGTTCGACCCTTCCCGCGGACCCGGGGGCGTCCCAAACGCCTGACTCGGAGCATGACTTTGGACTGCGATCCGGTCAAGCCATGGCGCTACGGCCCGGCCGGGTGTAGACGCGCCACACGTGGTCGATCGCGTCGTCTCGCATTTTGGGCCCATCGCGCCCATCGCCCTTGCCTTCGCGCTCGCCGCTCTGCCGGCGTGCGCGCGGTTCGGGCCCGTGTATCCGTCGCGGCCCCTCGCGTCGCCAGGCTCGCCTCAGGCGGATCCCGATCCGGCGCGTGTCGTGCTTCACATCGCCCTCGGGTCACGCGCGCTCGCCGCCGCCCTCGACGACGCCACACCCACGACGGGCGAGGGCACGTTTCCGCTGCTCGGGTCCGACCGTCACTACACCTGGGAGCGCGGCCCGTTCGGCGTCGAGTTTGCCCAGGGACGCGTCGTCCTGACGACGAAGGTCGCCGCCGTCGTCGACCTGCTCAAGCCCGTGCGCGCTTCGTTCGCGGTACGCGTCGTCGGCGAGCCGGTGGTCAGCGCCGCGTACGCCGTGCGCCTGCAATCGGTGGAGGTGTCCGTGACGTCGACCGACACGAGCGTCAAGCTCGCCGATCGCATCGCCGACGTGTACGCGGCGATCGAAGAGCCGCTCACGGCGCGCCTCAAAGACTTCGCGTACGATCTGCGACCGCTCGTGGGCGAGGCGAGCGCACGACTCGCGCGCCCCCTGGAGCTGCCCGTGGGAGACGCGACGGCCTGCGCGCGGCTGCGCGTCCTCGAGATCGAAGCCGCGCCGACGGTCCTGGCCGACGGCATCGAGAAAGACCTGGCGATCGTCGTGGCGCCATCGGTCACCCTGCCGTGCGTCGCCGCCGCCGAGGATGACGACGCGGGCCGGTTGCCCCCGCTCTCCAACGTGGCCGCGCTGACGCCGGGGCCCTTCACCGTGACGGTGCCCATCGCGGCGAAGTACGACGAGCTCACGCGCGCGATGAGCGCGGCGTTCACGGGCGGACGCCTCTACTTCTCCACCGACTATCCGGCTCTGTACCTCGAGGCGCCGGAGGTCTACGAGTCGCAGGGCGCGCTCGTGCTCAAGATGCATCTGCGCGGCGCGGTGCACGGGCTCGGCATCGACGCGGATCTCGACGGCGACATCTACCTCGTCGGACACCCGAGCGTCGTGGACAACGAGCTCGCCGTGCCGGACCTCGAACCTACGATCGAGACGCGGAGCCTTCTCTTGTCGCTCAAGGCGATGACGGACGGCGACCGCATTCGCGACGACGCCCGCAAGGCTCTGCGCCTCGACATCGGCGCGCGCCTGCACGGCGTCACCGACAAGCTCGGCCCCGAGCTGACGTTCCGGACCCCCGGGCCCGCCCTCGCGTGCGTCGCCGGGCACGTCGACCGCGTCGCGGTGACGGGCGTCTTTGCGCACGCGGACTACCTGCGCGTCTACGTCGCGGTCACCGGACGCGCCCGCGCCACGGCCCCTTGCGAGACGGAGTGAGTCAGCCGCGACGTTCGCGCAGCGTTTCGCGGATCATGAAGGGCAGGCCGACGACCGCGAAGAACCCCGTCCCGACGGCCGAGTAGCCCACCGTCGCCGCAAGCACTTGGGCAGGGTTGGCGTGGGCTCCCCGCTCCGCGAGCAGGTGGATGAAGGTCGCGTCGCGGGTGCCCATGCCGGCGAGCGTCAGCGGAGCGATGCCGACGAGCGTGGCCGCCGGCCACAGGGTCGTGGTGTCGAACAGGCGCACGCTCGCGCCGACGGCCACGAGAAGGGCGTGCGTCATGGCGACGGTGAGGAAGCGAATGACCAGCGAGACGGCCGCGGGCGCGAGGAGCCGCCACGGTGCGCGGCGCAGGACGACGACCGCCCCGAAGAGCTTTTCGATCGCTTCGCGCCGTCCGCGAAGCAGGGGCAGACGCTCGAGCCAGGCGCGGTTCTGCGCGATCACCGCGATCACGGCGACCTCGGATACGGTCAGCGCGCCAGCCGCGGCGGCCCAGAGCCAGAGGCCCTGCACCGCCGCCCCCGCCGCCGTAAAGAGCAGCAAGACCACGAGGTCGAGCGCCTTCTCCGCGAGGACGCTTCCGGTGCCCGCCGCAAGTGGAACGATGTTTCGTACCGCCAGCGGCCGGAGCAAGTCGTTGGCGCGCGACGGCGTGACCACCGCGAGGGGCCAGGTCGCGAGGACGACCTCCAGCGAGCGCCCGAACGGCAGCGTGTAGCCCATCGCCGCAAGCACGAGGCGCCAGCGCTCGGCCCCGAGAAGCACGCACCCGCATCCGGCGAGCAAGGAGATCCCGACCCACGCGATGCTCGCGCCGCGGATGGCCTCGGCGAACGCGCTGCCGCCCCCGAAGCGCCGCAGCAGGAGCCATAGGACCGCAGCCGTGACGAGCAGCGTCGCCGCCGTCCGGAGAAACTTCACTGGATCGTCATCAGCTGCAACTGTTCGCCGCCGCCGACGAGCTTGGGCGCCCTTCCCCAGCCGGCGGGAGTGGCCGCCGCGCCGCCGTTGATCGCCACGGCAGGCGAGGTCGACGACGTCGTCGTGTCGAAGTAGCCCGCGAAGTGTTCGCGGCCCGGCCTGCGCCGGACGTCGACCCGATCGACGTAGATGAAGCCTTTGCGCCAGAGTCGCGGCGACAGGACGAAGGGCGATCCGTACTTTTTGATCTTGTCGTCCGGCGGCACGAGCGAAAGCGGCGGCGGAGCTTCGATGTTCGAGATGACCTCGAACAGGTACTCGTTGGCCAGCGGTGTGTCGGCCAGAAAGTAGAGCTCGAGCTGGGGATCCACGCCGTGCACGTAGCGCTTGCCGAGCAGACGCGTCCCGTCGCTGAACCCCGCCGCGACGCTCGTGTCGATGGCCCCCTGGAGCTGAGCCCTCCATCGCTCGGCAGCGCCCACGTCGCCCGCGGCCACGGCCACGTTGTGGGCGATCCGGATCTGCTCGAGGGTCGCGGGGGCGCCCTGGGGCGCGGGGTTGGGGGATTGCTCGTAGTGCTCGCGAAGCTCCCACGTCGCCCAAGGGTCTGGGCGCACCGTACGCACCGGCTCACTGGGGTACGTGAAGTACCACTCGAGTGCGTTGGGCTCGCGCTCGTCGAAGGCGTACGCCTCGAGCGGCGCGCTGGCCACCCTGCGGTCGATGAACACGTAGGGCCCGAGGGTGACCACGTGGAACGCCGACGCCGCGCGCCGCTGCTCGTCGGAGTTCAAGAAACGAAGGTCGCCGACGAAGTAGCGCTCCTCGGCCGGACCGGTGAGAAACTGCGACGAGACGACGCTCTCGACGGGCCGACGCAGCGCCCACTCCTGCCCCCGGTATTCGCGAGAGGCCAGATCCTTGGCCATCGCAACGGTGGTGTTCGGCTCCATGCGATCGCCCATCCACTCCAAGGCCTCCGACAAGTCGACGTCGTCGAAGATGCGCCGGCCCTTCTCGTTGAAGCGGCCGGCCGTCGCTTTGGCGTAGCGAAGCCCCGTGATTCCATCGGGCAACACCCGGAGCGCGATCAGCCCGAAGAGCGCCAGCGTCACGAGCGGCACCAGACCGCGCGGGTCTTCTCGATTGCGGCGCGCGAGCTCCCACTGCGCGGTCTCGATCGCGACGGCGCTGAACATGCCCAGGGACAGCGCCCAGTAAGGCGCGAACGGCAGCGGCCAGTAGATGTGCACGTCCGCGCCGTTCTTGAGTTTCACGTACTCGAGGACGGCCATGAGCAGGATGGCGAGAGGAAAGATCTCGTGCAGGCGACGCAAGACGAGGACGCGCGCGAGGAAGATTGGCGCCGCGATCTTGCCGACCGTCACGGCGAGCGGCGTGAAGCTGACGTCGATCCAGTAGCTGCGGATCCGCAGAACCTCGGCCAGGGGCGCCGTGTCCGCGCCTCGCGCGCGCTGGGTCTCGGAGTGAATTAGATTCTCGAGCGCCCCGGAGTGCTGGAAGTACGCGACGTAACCGAGCAGGCTCGCGGCCGTCAGCAGCCCGGCGAGGATCCACCACTCCACGAACGGTCGCAGGCGCACCCTCCCGAACCATCGCGGAAACCACAGGTTGCCTCCTGCGAGCCCGACGAGCACCGCGCCCGTGAAGACGACGCCCTGCCAGTCGCTGTTCGCGAGGCCGAGGATGCCCGCCAGGCTCACCAACATCCACCGGCGCTGCCAGTGCTGGGCGAACTTCAGGTAGCCCCAGGTGGCCAGACACACGCTGAAATTGATCGGGACCTCGAACCCCGGCAGGTTGCCGAACGCGAGCGCGATCGGCAGCACCACGTAAGCGAGGGCGCAGATCGCCCCCGACACGGGCCCCCAGAGGAGGCGCCCGATCCCGTAGAGCATCGGCGGGATCGCGATGCTGAGGAGCACGCCAGCGAGCCGCGGCACCCACGTCCCTCGGCCCAGCACCTCGGAGAACAAGGTGATAAACCAGAACATCCCCCACGGATGGTGGACGTAATACATGTCCGGCGTCGGCGGCTTCAGCACGTAGTCCTTGACCGGCGCGAGGATGTGCCACTGCCGAATGTTCTCGGCGATGATCGCGCGCGTGGCGATCTGCGCGTCGTGCCCGCCGCCGATGCGCGCGAACAGGCCCCAGGTCACCGCCAGCGCAAACCACGCGGTCGCCGCGATGGCGACTATCTGCGACGCGCGTTCGATGCGCGCGCTCGTTCGATCCACGTCCGTCATGACCAAGTCACTTCCAATCCATCGATAAAGTGCGGCGTGATATAGACGTGCCGTAGAGAGAGGGGACCATCCGGCATGGCGCTGCACTTGGTGACGGGGGGAGCAGGGTTCATCGGCTCATCCATCACCGAAGCACTGCTCGCCAAGGGCGAGTCGGTGCGCATTCTCGACGACTTCTCCAGTGGTCGCCGGCAGAACCTGGAGTCGATGGCGGGCCGCTTCGAGCTGGTAGAGGGATCGATCACCGATCCCGAGGCGGTGGCGCGCGCCATGCGCGGCGTCGAGGTCGTGTTCCACGAGGCCGCGGTGCCCAGCGTGCAGCGCTCGGTCGTCGCCCCGCAGGCGTCCATCTTCGCGGGCGTGCAGGGCACGACCGTGGTGCTCGACGTGGCACGGCACTCCGGGGTGAAGCGCGTCGTGTTCGCAGGCAGCTCGGCGGTGTACGGAGACAACCCCACTCTGCCGCGCGTGGAGACCATCGCCCCGTCGCCCCTTTCGCCGTACGCCGTCAGCAAGGCGTCGGGCGAGCAGTTGATGCGCATCTTCGCGGGCCTCTACGGCCTGGAGACCCTCACGCTGCGCTACTTCAACATCTTCGGCCCGAGGCAGGACCCGAAGCGCGAATACGCCTCGGCCATCCCCAACTTCATCATGGCCGCGATCGACAAGAAGCGACCGGTCGTCTTCGGCGATGGCGAGCAGACCCGCGACTTCTGTTACGTGGGCAACGTGGTCGAGGCGAACTTGCTGGCAGCGTCGAGCCCCCGCAAGCTTGCCGGGCAAATCGTGAACATCGGCAGCGGCGAGCGCGTGTCGCTGAACCAGCTGCTGAAGATCATCGGCGACCTGGCCGGCGCGCCCCTCGCCCCCGAGTACCGCGAGCGTCGCTCGGGGGACATGCGCGATACGCTTGCGGACACGAACGCCGCGCGCGAGCTGCTCGGCTTCGAGCCTAGGGTCGATCTGCGTGAAGGCCTGCGCCTCACCTACGAGGCCTTCCTCGGCTCGGCGCGCTGAAGCGGTCGAGGGCACGCTCGTCTCTCAGTCCCCGCCGCGACGCGACGCTCGCCAGTTCACCGTGGGGCGCAGCGCCTCGAGTCGGGCGCGGTGGGCCCAGCGCTTCGAGATCTTCAGCAGCGAGTCGATCAGCGTGTCCGACAGCTTGTGCGGCGTCAGCCCGAGCTCGATGAGGCCCGTACACTTGACGTTGTAGTAATGGCCATCGGCCTCGACGCGCGGGTTGTCGAGGTGTTCGACGGTGACCGGCGTCGGCGAGCACTTTGCGATCGTGCTCGCGATGTCGCCGACCGACATCCACTCGGTGATCTGGTTGAAGACGCGGAACTCCCCGGCCTTCGCCGGCGCCTCGCACGCGAGCTGGATACAGCGCACGGTGTCTCGGATGTCGATGATGCCGCGCGTCTGCCCCCCGTTGCCGTACACGGTGAGCGGGTGCCCCAGGACGGCCTGGATGCAGAACCGGTTGAGCACCGTGCCGAAGACAGCGTCGTAGTCGAAACGCGTCGCGAGGCGGTCGTCGAGCGCCGTCTCCGGCGTTAGCTGGCCGTAGACGACGCCCTGGTTGAGGTCCGTCGCGCGCAGGCCCCAGATGCGACAGGCGAACTCGATGTTGTGGCTGTCGTGCACCTTGGTAAGGTGGTAGAAGGAGCCCGGCCGCTTGGGGAAAAGCACCCGGTCCTTGCGGCCCTTGTGCTCGATCTCGAGCCACCCCTCCTCGATGTCGATGTTCGGCGTGCCNNTCGCCCATCGTGCCGAGCTTGACGAGGTGGATCGAGCGATCGATCTCGGCGATGGCATAGAGCAGGTTGAGGTTGCCGATGACGTTGTTCGTATGCGTGTAGGCCGCGTGCTTGCGGTCGATCATCGAATACGGGGCGGAGCGCTGCTCGGCGTAGTGGACGACCGCGCTCGGGCGAAAGTCCTCGACGATGTGGTAGGTGAACGAGGCGTCGGTCAGGTCCCCGACGTACGTCTTGATGTCGCGGCCCGTCTTCTCTTTCCAGACAGAGACCCGCGTTCGCAGCGTCTCGATGGGGACGAGGCTCTCCACGCCGAGCTCGTGGTCGTACTGCCGGCGTACGAAATTGTCGGCGATGGCGACGTCGTGCCCCGCGTTCGAGAGGTGGAGCGCCGTCGGCCACCCGAGGTAGCCGTCGCCGCCCAGGACGAGGATCTTCATGACGCGCGCGTTGTAGCAGGGGTTATCGCCGACGTCGTACGCTCGCGCCACCAGGTGGTGGCGATGACGCGGGCGAAGCGGATGCCGTACTGCAGGTTGCGGCCCTTCTTCGTCTCGCTGATCCGCCGGCGCTGCATCGTAGCGGGGCGTTCGGTGGCGCGGAATCCGCGCGCGATGACGCCGATCAGCAGCTCGGACGCCTGGTACTGCGGCTGCCGCAGGTCGAGGGCGGCGGGCACCTCGACGCGCATCGCCCGCAGGCCGAATGCTGGGTCGGTGACCTTGTGGCCAGTGAGAAGGCTGATGACGCCCGCAAACACCCGGACTCCGAGCGCACGCAACGGGTCGGTCGTCTCGTCCCGGCCGAGGATCCTCGAGCCGGCTACGAAGTCGGCCGTCCCAGACACCACCGGCTCGAGCACACCCTCGGCGTCGGCCGGGTCGTACTGACCATCGGCGTCGGTGGTCACGATGTACCGCGCGCCGCCTTCTCGCGCGATCCGGTAGCCGAGCTTCAGCGCCGACCCCTGACCGCGCCGGACCCGGACGTCGCACACGATGGCGCCGTGCTTGCGCGCCTCTTCCGCTGTGCCGTCGCTGGCGCCGTCGACGACGATGACGATCGCCGCGGGCAGGCCACAGATCGGAGACCGGAGGCCGTCGAGGACGGGACCGATGGCGCCCTCCTCGTTGTAGGCCGCGATGACATAGACGACCGGTGGGAGGTTTCGTGCGCGCGCGTCCTCGGCGAAGAGAGCCTCGATCGCTGCGTCATCGACAGAACAGCTTCGCGAACCGGCACTTGCGGATCCGTTGGACTCGCGCAGGCCCCCTGCGGGCCGCCCAGGTTCCACGTTCGCGGCCTTGACTGATTTCGACGAGCCCAAGCCCGGTCCTTCCGTGATCATCGGCGATGGGTTCCTCTCGAAGCCCTGCTCAATAAAGGGGGGGTAGACATACAGCAGGCCCGAGGTCTCGTCCCGGAGATTGTGGGCCAATCCCGGCAAATGGATCAATCGTTCCGGACCGGTCGCGCTTGCGGACCGACCAGGTGCGCTCCCCGAACTCCGAGCGGCGATGCGACGCGTCGCGACACATCCATGGCACGTCGCGGCATGCGGGGATCAGAAACCCTCGTCACGCGGGCTATGTCACGCCTTTAGAACTATTTTAGCACTGTCCGCGCCAGCGCCTTCATGGCGTAGAAATCCAGCGCTCCCCACTCGGCCCGGTACTTGGCATGGATGCGCTGGTAGCTCTCGGCGAGGGCCGCGCGGTCTGCGGCGGGGGAGTGCATGAGCGATAGTCCGATGCGATAATTCAAGACCACACGGTCGAGAAAGTGCGCACCAAAGCGGCGGATGGCTCGTCCGTAGAAGTCCGTGTCCTCCATCAGCCGGAGCTTCTCGTCGAAGCCCCCGAGCGGCTCGAGGCACTCCCGGCGCACGGCCCCCGCGCTGCACACGAACAGCGTCGCGAGGAAGAACATCTGTGCAGCGAGTCCCACCTTGGGTCCGAGCCACACACTGGACCGCGCGCGTCGTGCCGCGGTGGCAAAGAACTCACGCTCATGCGCGAGCTGCGCCTCGTCGCCGAAAGGTTCGACGCGCCCGAAGACCACCCCGACGTCGGGCCGCGCCGCGAAGGCGGCCTTCAACGCCGCGTAGTGGCCGGGCGGGACGACGTCGTCGTCGTCGAGAAAGTGCACGATGGCCCCGCGCGCGCGGGGCCAGCCGAGGTTCCGGACCGCCCCGGGTCGGCCCCCGGTCGGCGCCGGGTTGCGGAGGTAGGTGACGCGCGCGTCGTCGAGGCCCGCGATCGCGTCCCGGCCCGAGCCTTCCGGGCTGTCGTCGACGACGATCACCTCCACGGCGATGCCGGCGTTGCCTTGCGCGAGTGCGCTCTTCGTCGCCTCGGCCAACTCACGCGGCCGCCGAAACGTGGGAATGACTACGGAGACGTCGACCGCCATCGGCTGGTGGTATTCCACGGAGTGATGAAGAATTTGTGGATATCGCCCGTCAATGAGAGGAGAGAACGGTCTCTTCATCTCATCGCTTACAGCCGGTGGGCCATGTCGAGGACGATGAGAGAGGTGGCGTAGTCGCCTCCCTGCAGCGGAACGACCCAGTCGGGGCTTGGCGGCGCAAGCGTGCTGAACGCCGGGTAGTAGTAGCGATACTCGCCATTCACGAGGGCCATGTCGCCGACGGCGATCCATCCGTACTTCTCGGTCGGCAGCGCGCCGTCCCACTCGAGGTCGCGGGTCGTCGACGGGACGGTCCACGTGGAGAGGTCGGCCGACGTGGCGCGCCAGATCCCGAGCTGCGGGTTGAAGGTGCTCGGGACCTCGGCGAGATCGGCGCTCGTGTCGTTCTGGTAAAACATCTCCCAGGTTCCGTCCGCGTCGCGCACGACCGACGGTCCCTTGCTGCCGCTGAGCGCGGCGATCGGGTTGCCCGTGGACGGCGTCCAGTGGATGCCGTCGGTGGACGTGGCGTGCGAAATGCCAAAGGCCAGCGGCGAATCGTTCGAATCCACCGGCATCGACGAAAAGAACAAGTGCAACGTCGTCCCGTCGAACGCGATCTCCGGATCGGCGACGGTGCCGTCCGCCACGCCGCTCATCCCGGGGAACGCGTCGACGCCTTTCAGCACGAGCCCTGCCTCCCCGTAGGGCGATTGACTCGCCGGCAGCCGCGTGAAGCTCGTGCCGTCGGCCGACGTGGCGAGGCCGATCTCGTACCAGGTGACGGCGGCGCCGTTGATGGTCTTCGTCGCGATCGGCGCGCCCGAGTAAAAGAGGAGGTATCGCATCGACGCCGGGTTGGACGGCACGATGAGCACCGAGGGCGTCTCGACCTTGGAGCCATCCCAGTCGCTCGCGCTGGTAGACGCCTCGATGGTGAGGGCGGGCTGTACCGTCCAGGCCACGCCGTCGGCGCTGTGCGCGTACTTGATGCCGAGCTGCGGGGTATCGGCGTACGCGGCGGCAAGCCCGGTCGACCACCAGGCCAGCCACGTGCCGGTGGCGGCGTCGTACTGGACGTCCGGATCGCCGATGGAAAGCTCGTAGCGGGCGTCGGGCTGCCGATACCCCGCCGTCGCGAGCGGCTCGACGGCGCAACGCGACCAGGTGCTCGACGGCGGCCCGCACGAGGACGCGTCGTTGGCCCCGGCCGCGTCGGCGTCGGCGGCGCCGTCTCCGGTCGGGGGTGCTTGCGAGTCAGGGTTCATCGCAGCGTCGGCGGGACCGACTTGGGGCGTCGATGCGTCGGACATCGGCTCGCCCGGCGCGCCGCTGGATGGCGCCGACGACGAGCCGCCGCACCCAGCGCACCCGGCAACCAAAGCCACGCAGCGCATGCCGCGCGCCGCGGCCTTCGACCCCATCGTTTCATTCTGCCACGGTCGTGACCGGGCGCGAACCGACGTGCGATCGGCTTACTGGCGACCGCCGAAGTCCGGGGTCGGGGCTTCGTCGTACGGCGTCGGCTCCTCGGTGGGCTGCGCTGTCGCTGCGGCCCGCGGCTTCACGACGGGCGGCGGGACGACGATCGGGGGCGCCGGCTCCGGCTCCGGAATGGGCTCCAACACGTAAGTCTTCGACGGTCTTGCCGCCGCCGAGGCGTGGTGCAGAGCGCGCGCGCGGGCGGCCTTCGCGAGCCCGGCGTCCAGGGCCGCGGCCTGGGCCGGGTACGGTCCGGCGGCCTCCACGGTCGCAGAAGCCGAGGGCGCCGGAGCGATCGGCGCGTAGGCAGCCGGCGCGGGCGCTTCGACGAGCGACGCGCGCGGCTCGGGCGAGGCGGGCAACGGCTCGGCGGGGCGAACCGCTGGCTCGGCCGACGGCGCGACCGGTTCGACGAACGCCGTCAGGGGCGCGTCGGAGGGCGACGGCGGAGCCACCCCCATCGTGACGGCCTCCGCCTCCACGCGGTGCACCGCCGACGTCGTCCAACCATGCGCCGCCGACACGGTGGATTGCACGTACGACGGGTGTTCGAGGAGGATCGCCGCGAGCCCCATCAACGCCGCAGCCGTCACGCCTCCCGCGAAGAGCCACGAAGAGCCGCGGCGACGCGGCTCCACGGCGGACTGGCGATCGGAACTGGCGCCATCGAGGATCCGCCGGACGCGGTGGGCCCTCGCGCGTGAATCCGGGGGACCGAAGGGCACGAGCGCGTCGGCGAGATCGGCGACCGTGCGGAAGCGGCGCTCCGGTTCCTTTTCCAGGCAGCGCAGGACGACGGCCTCGAGCGCGCGCGGCAAGTCGCGGCGGATCTTGCGCAGCGGCGGCGGCTCCTTGTCGAGCACGCGCGCGCAGATCGCTGGCAGCGTGGGCGCCTCGAAGGGAGAGTGCCCGTGGCCGAGCAGCTCGTACAGGATGATGCCGATCGACCAGATGTCCGTCCGGGTGTCGATGTTCTGGCTTCCGCGCATCTGCTCGGGCGACATGTAGACGGGCGACCCGACGAGCGCCCTCGTGGCGGTGACGCGCGCGCCGTCGCCGGAAGGGTCGGCGAACTTCGCCACGCCGAAGTCGAGCAGCTTGACCCGAACCGAGCCGTCGCTCGTCTCGGTGAGGAAAAGATTCGATGGCTTGAGGTCGCGATGGACGATCCCGGCCGCGTGCGTCTCGGCGATTCCTTCGCACGCCTGCAGCACGTAGCTCACGGCCGAGGCCACCGAGAGGCGCGTCCTCGCCTGGATGACTGCGTCGAGGTCGCGGCCCTCGAGCAGCTCCATCACGAGAAACGGCGACGCGTCGTCGAGCGCGCCGACGTCCATCACGCGCGCGGTCGAGTCGCCCGAGATGCTCGCCGCTGCGCGCGCCTCGCGGCGGAAGCGCGCAAGCGCCTCGGTGTTGTCGCCGTTGGGGTCGACGCGGAGGATCTTGAGCGCCACGGGGTGCTGCAGCTGCAGGTGCGTCGCCTCGAACACCCAGGCCATCCCGCCCGAGCCGACGAGCTTCTCGATGCGGTACTTGCCCTGGATGACGTCGCCCGGCGCGCAGGGCGGCGACCACGGGCCCGAGGGCCGATCCGACTGCACGTCGTCCATCAGTGGGGTCAATGGGGCGGTCATGGCCGGCATGGGCGACCATCCTTGCGAAGTGAAGTGAATGAAGCCGCTGAGGGCGGCACGGTGGCCGCCGTGGGGACAATTGCCACGGTGAATCCCGGCGAAAAAAGGCAGTTATGCGTGCCCATGGTTAGCGCCCTCGCGAGCTCTTTGCACGCTGAGCACACGCCGTACCGTCACGGTTGAGGACTCGCTCGCTCGAGCTTGGGCTCGCTCGCGCTGGATGAACGCCACCGCTCACGTAGGCTGCCTCGCATGAGCCAGAAGATCGCGTCGATGCGGCTGGGCCAGACGGGCCCGCAGGTGTTTCCCATCGGACTCGGGTGCATGGGAATGTCCGGGATGTACGGTCCGGCGGACGAGGCCGAGAGCCTCGCGACGATCCGCCACGCCATCGAGCGCGGGGTGACGCTGCTCGACACCGGTGACTTTTACGGCATGGGGCACAACGAGATGCTCGTTCGCCGCGGCATCGAGGGCCTTCGCGACAAGGTGCAGATCTCCGTGAAGTTCGGCGCGCTGCGCGGACCGGACGGGACCTGGCTGGGGGCCGACACGCGGCCCGCGGCGGTCAAGACCTTCGCCGCGTACAGCCTGAGGCGGCTCGGAGTCGACGTCATCGACATCTATCGGCCGGCGCGTCTCGATCCGAACGTGCCCATCGAAGAGACGGTCGGCGCCATCGCCGATCTCGTGAAGGCGGGTTACGTGCGGCACATCGGCCTCTCCGAGGTGGGCGCCGAGACCATTCGCCGCGCCGCCAAGGTGCAACCTATTGTCGATTTGCAAATCGAGTACTCCCTGGCCTCCCGGGGACCGGAGGCTTCCATCTTCCCCGCGCTCCGCGAGCTCGGCATCTCCGCGACGCTCTACGGCGTCTTCTCTCGAGGCCTCTTGACGGGCAGCAAGCCCACGGGCAAGGGCGACTTCCGCCAGTTCTTGCCTCGCTTCGCCGGCGAGAACGGGGCAAAGAACGTGGCGATCGTCGACGAGCTCCGCCGCTTTGGAGCCGACCGAGGACTGACACCCGCCCAGCTCGCCTTGGCGTGGGTGCGGGCGAAGGAGCCGACGCTCCTGCCCGTCGTCGGCGCCCGTACGCGGGCGCAGCTCGATGATGCCCTCGGCGCGCTCGCAAAGCCGCTGTCGCCGAGCGACGTCGCCGCGGTCGAAGCGCTCGTCCCCCCGGCGGCCGTCGTCGGGACCCGGTACGCGCCCGAACAGATGAAGCACCTCGACAGCGAGCGATGAACTTGCCCTGGGTAGAGGACGAGGCGCGCTAAGGAACCGTCAGCCGTCGGTCTCGACAGCGCCCGCCTCTCGTCCCTCGACCCTCTCGACAGCCGGTAGTCCCTCGACCCTCTCGACAGCCGGGACCGCCTCGCCTGCCTCGGAGCCGGCGTCGTCGCCTACTTCTGGGCCCGCCTCACGCACGTGAAAGGCGGCCCTGTGCAGCGGCAGGGGCGGACGGAGCGGCATGCTCTCGCCGGACCGGGCAAAAAACGCCAGCGCCGCATCGACGTCCCCATCGGCCAACCCGTGCGCGCCGGCGCGTGCGTAGGCGTCGTGCGGCCAGCTTTGCCGCCGCAGGTCGTCGTCGAATCGCATCATCTCGAGCTGTGCCACGTCGTCGTCGGCCGAGAGGAGCAGCATCGGCGGCATCGGGTTGGCGGGTTGCAAAGGCTCGACAGGCCCCCCGTGGGCGACGACGACGGCATCGAACGACACCCATCCCCGCGAGACCACCATCCCCGCGAAGTAGCCGCCGCTGGAGAACCCCAGCAAGTAGCGACGCGGCGCCCCCACCCGGCGCTGCACGTCGTCGACGACGCGTGACCATCGGCCCACCGCTTCGGCATCCGCCGCCGCCTCCGACGTCGGCCAGCAGTACCAATCCGCGAGATCCGCCGTGCTGCACACCCCCAGCCGGCTCCTCAACGCAAGGACCGCATAGCCGCTCTTGGTCGCCTTCAGGGCGAGGCGGCGCTGGCGATCGATCTCCTCGGCAGCTGCGTCGCGGGCATACCGCCCGTGGAGATAGACGATCATCGCCTTGATCGGTCCCTCCTGCGCGTTGGCCAGGCAGCCGCCCGCGATGGGATCGAAGCCCGGCGCACACCAGTCGGCGATGGGCTCTTCCGGCACCGGCTCGACGAGGTCGCCAGCCGGCCCGACCGCCGCGGCGCTGTCACGTCCCACCCATGGGCGGAGAAAGAGCGTCCCTGCGACGACACACGGCATGGCGATCACGACGATCGCTACGACACGGACCGACGTACGGGGCATGAGGGCTGCCCAGCTGACGCAACCGCCGTGCCGCGGCCCGTGATATGGGAACCGGGGCCTGCCGCGATCGACCCGCGCCCTCTCCGCAGCGACGGCGGCCATCACGGTCGCGGGGATCCTGCTCGTCGCGCGCGACGCTACAGCGGCCGACGGCGACGAAAGCAGCTGCGGGGGCAGACATAGTCTGTGGGCGCCCCTTCCTGACGCCTGCCTCGAATTCATCGACACGGACCGTCCGCACCAGACCGACACGCCCCACGTCGTTCCGGCGGGGCACGTGCAGATCGAGTCGGCGGTGGCCGCGGTGCAGATCGGGGGCGACATCGACGCCCCTTCCGGCGACCGCAGCGCCCACGTCGTGCTGTTCGACGACAGCTACGAGTTCGGCCTCGTCACGGACTTCGAACTGCAGCTCTTCTACGTCCACGCTGCGTTCGATCCGGCGCAGGGCAAGCTCTTGCCACCGGGACCTGCGGGAGTACGCGCCAAGTGGAGCATCGTCAAGGCGCAGGGGTGGATCCCGGACGTCTCGCTGGTCCCCTGGGTCTTCGTTCCCGTCGCGCCGACGGAGTCCCTCCGCGCAGGCCCCTACGTGTTCTGGGCGTGGGAGCTGTCCGAGCACTTCGAGCTCGAGATGAACGCGGGGGTGCTCTTCGGGGCGAGCCCGAAGCCACCCGCGGCCGTCGTGCTCGCGTCGGCGCTGACGTACACGATCGCCAACCACTTTAGCGTGTTCGTCGACATCTACACGACCGGGCCCGACGCGGCGCTGGGCACGGGCGCGCTCTGGGCCTTCACGCGCGACATGCAGGTGGATCTCGGAACGTACGTCGGCATCCACGGCGACGAGCCCGTAGCCACGCCGTTCCTTGGTTTCTCGGTTCGCAGGTGAGTCGGACGACCGTGGCTCAGGGGCCCGCGTCGGCCGCCGAGCAGTCGTACGGCGACTGAGTCTGGACGCCGCACGCGCTGATCTGCGTCCCGCCCGCGCACGACTGCGTGGTGCAGGCCATTCCGTTGGTGCACTCGGCGCTCGAGAGGCAGAACTGCGCGCCCGTACCGACGGTGGCGCCGGGGCACGAGTCGCCAGCGGCGACCGTGGTGCACGTCGCCTTGGCGGTGGTGAACTCTCGCGATCCGCAGCAGACCTGCCCGGAGGGGCAATCGCAGGCGGAGGTGCAGGCGACCGCGACGTTGTCCGCCGGTGGGCAGCTGCTCCCGCCATCGAGCGCCTTCATTGGGGTCGTCGGCGTTGTCTCGCAAAGCCCCGTCTCTCCGACGGGACTGGTGCCGGCACTGCAGGTGTAACACGTCGTCGTTCCCGCGACGGGCGTGCTGCTGCCGCCGCACGTAGCGGGCGTTCCCAGGGAGACTACGGCGCAGCAGTCGTAGGAGCGGAGGTCGACAGTACCGTTGCCGCACGCGGGCGCGACATACGGGCTGCAAACGCTGCCGGAAGAACCGCCACCCGAAGACGAGCTGCTGCCCGACGAGGATCCGCCGCCCGAAGACGACGAGCCGCTCACCGTTGCGTCGCCGCCGTCGTCTCCCTCGGATCCCCCGCTCGAAGACGAACCGCTCACGGTCGCGTCGTTGCCGGAGACCGTCGCGTCGCTCGCGTCGTCGGAGGCGTCGGCCTCTTCGCCGCCTGAGGACGAGCCACCGCTCGAAGACGCGGTACCGGAAGATGAGCCGGAGGAGCCACCCGCCGAACTGGAAGAACCAGAGCCGGACGAGGCACCCGACGACGATGCACCGCTCGAAGAAGAGCTGCCCCCGGACGATCCATCGGAGACGCTGCCATCGTCGATGCCCCCATCGCCCTCACCTTCGAGGGCGCCACCTTCGAGGGCGCCGCTCGATGAGCCACCGCCCGACGAGCTGCCACTCGAACCGGAGCCCGAGGATCCGGTGCCCGACGAGGAAGCGCCGCTCGATGAGCCGCCGCTCGATCCTTTGACCGGCGCGCCATCGACGCCCGCGTCGCTACCGATCGATGAAACCGACGATCCGCCTCCGCAACCCGTCAAACCGGGCGCGAGCACGCTCACCGCGGTAAGCGCGATGCAGAGAGGACGCCTGTAACTCCAGCCGCTCCTGCGCCCGGACATCATGTTTCCTCCCGTTAAGCGAAACGTAACCCAATCACGTTAGCACGGTCGGCCGAGCATGCTCAATCGGCGGCAGGCCGGGGGCATTCTCCCTCGGCCGCCGTACCGGGCGTGCCCTAGTTCCGCCGCCCAGTTCCGCGTCTAGTTCCCGCGGGCGATAGTTCCCGCGGGCGACGCTTTTCACATTGCAGCCAGGGCACTATCGGTGTGACAGTCTTTGCCCCCAAAGCGGGCTGGAGGTTTCATGAAACGTATCGGGTGGGTCATCACGGTCCCGGCACTTGTTGTCGGATGCGGCGGCACTCTCACGGTGAGGACGGCGCCGCCGCCGCCCCCGCCGGTGATCACGGTCGGAGTTGGCGTTGATGCACCTCCGCCGCCGCCGGCACCCGAAGCGCCCCCGGCGCCTCCGGCCCCGGAGCCCGCCGCTTCGGTGGACGTCGAGGTTGATCCAATCCCTGCAGGCGATCCCGAAGAAGTCCAGGCGACGAGCGAGCCGCCGGACCCCGTCTACGAGGAGCAGACGGATTCGCCGAACCCCGGTTACGTGTGGGTCGGCGGCTACTGGGGTTGGAACGGAGTCGACTGGGGCTGGAACTGGGGTCGCTGGTCAGAGCCGGTGGCAGGTCAGTTCTACATCGCGCCCTACTACGAGCGCGTCGGCGATCGCGTCGTCTACGTGCACGGCTACTGGGGCCCCCACGACGCGCCCCACCGTGCTTACGGCGGCGATCGAATCACGTTCACGGCCGCGGTAAGGCCGGCAAACTACCATCGCGGCGAGCATATCGTCGTCGAGCACAGGGCGGGCCCGGCCCCCGGCAAGCGTCCGGGCGGCGTCTACGTCCACGCCGTCGGAACGGTTCGGCCCCTGCCGAAGGCCACCGCGCCGGCCCATCGCGTCGCCGAGGCGCACCCGGCTGCAGGCCCTCGCGGCGGCGTCGCGGGGCACGAGACCGTCCACGAGACGACGCACGAGACGGCGACGAAGGAGACGACCGGGCCCCACGGCGCCATGGGACACGAGACCGTCCACGAAACGACGCACGAGACGGCTCACGAAGGCCCCCCGAACGGCGCCACCGTCCACGAGACGACGCACACCACCACGAACGAGACGGTGCACGAGACGGCTCACACGGCAGCGCCCCCGGCCAAGGCCGCTGCACCGGCCGCGAAGGCGCCCGCGCCGGCTCCCAAGCCCGCCCCCGCACCGGCCAAGAAGAAGTAATCGCCTCCTCGGCAACAGCCTCCCTGGGCACCACCGTGGTGCCCCCAAAGAGGCTCACGCGCAGCCCGCCCCTCGGCGGGCTGTCGCGTTTTGTGGTCAGGGATCGTCGACCACGGGGCGGTTGCGGACGTGAGGGCGCATCACGTCCGCCAATACGAACGGCGCAGGCGACAACGTGAGGCTCGCGCCAGGCGGCGGGGGCTGGACCGTCTCGAAGCCGCGGGCGCCCCACGCGAGAAAGACGAGCGACGGGTCGTTGAGGTCGTGCTTGAAGCGAAACTTCGCCGCGTCGGCGCGCCCGTCCGCCGTCACGGACTCGACCTCGGCGTCCATCTCGGCCAGCCGTACGGTGTCGCCCGGATGTTGCGGCGCGTCTCGGAAGAGGCGATCGGTGAAGCGTGACAGCCACCCTTGCTGCGATCGCAGCTCCAGGCTCGAGGCCTCTCCCCGGAAGACCGTGACGTCGTCCTGCCCGGCGTAGAGCGTGTACATGTGCGCGGGAGCCGGGAGACCTCGACCGAGGGCGACGATCGGCAGGCAAACGTCGAAGATGTCGGCCGGCCCGCTGAGCACGACGACGGTCTTGTCGTCGAAGCCCTGGCCTCGCGGGATGCTCTCGGCGGCGCGCTCGAAGTCGTCTTCCAGGAGACCCGGTCCCGCGGCGCGCAACGGGAAGACCAGCGGCGACACGACGCCCCGCACGAGGAGGCACGCGCACGCGAATCCGTAGCGGAACCCCGTAGCCCTGCGAGGACCCTCTTGGAAGGCCCAGGCCACGAGCCGCGCTGCAATCCCCATCATGCCGAGACCCACCCAAAAGAGGTACCGGTCCGAAGGGAACGTGCCGGCGAGGGGCACCACGCTGACCGCGGCCCCAATCGCGAAGAAGCGAATCGAGGCGTCGCGGCGGAGCAAGGGAAGCACCGCGTACGCGAACGCGACAACCAGGGCGACTGACGCGAGGCTCGCCGCGACGGTCCACGCCGGATGTTCGAACATCGCCTCGGCCGGCAGACCGGCGATTTCGCTGCCGAGCAGAATCGGCCCCGCGCCCATCGCATGCAAGACGAACGCACGGGGATCGATCACCGGATCGAGGTTTGCGCCGGACGCGACCGCCCCGTGGCCCAGCACCCGATACGAGATCCGCCAGGCGGCCGCGATCAGCCCGTACGGCAAGAGCGAGAGAAGGCGTTGTCGCGCACGGCCCTGCTCGACCGCGACGGCGTAGGCGAAGAAATAGGCGGCGATGGCGGCGCCCGCCTCGGCCGAGAGGAGCGCGAGCGCGAACGAGGCCGCGGCCAAGAGCCCGTAGCGCCGCTCCCCGCGGACACGCCAGCGATCATGCCCGAGGAGCGCCAGGACGCCGAACAGCGTCGCCATGAGAGCCCCTCGGTTGGCGACCCACGCGGCTGGGCACGCGTGGGCGTGGTCGAAGGCATAGAAGGCGGCGGCGAGCGTGGCGATCCAAGCGGTTGAGATGAATCGGCGATAGAGCGCGGCGCAGGCCAGAACGAGACCGCCGTACCAGGCGAGGTTCTCGAGATGCATGAGCCACGCGGCCCTGGGCCAAACCGCGTAGTCGATGAAGTGCGTTAGGGCAGCCGCGGGCCGCCAGTAGCTGACCTGCGTATGCGCGCCCATCCACCACGGATAAAGGCCGAGCTCCGTGAAGCGAGCGCGCAGCGTGGGGTTCGCGGTGATGAACTCGAAGACGTTGACTCGGTCGACGGGCACGCCGAGCTTGCGCTCGACGACAAGCCGATGAAAAAAATCATCGATGACCAGTCCGCTCGAGACCGTTGGCAGTAACAGGACCAGCGCCAGGCCGGCGATCTCCAAGCGAGCGTGCTTGCGCCCGAGCCGCCTGCGTATGAAGGACGCTATCGCCGAAGCCCAGCCGTCGCCCAGTCCGCGCGGCTGAGAATCGGCGTCGACGAGGATCCTGGGCGTGCTCGGGTCCGCGAGGATTTTCGGTACGCTGCCCGTGCTCATCGCAATTCCGATTCCGCTTGTTAGCAATCGATGTACCGCAGGCCAATACCTAGAGATTTTGGCGGGTTCTGGTTTGCGAACGCCGTCGATGATTCAGCGACGTCGCGACCATGTTTCTCGTTGATGCTTGCCGCGTCGAGCCGGGGCGGCCCGCCCCCGTGTTGCTCGATGCATCGCGCATCGCCGCGCTCACGGCGGAGCGCACCGTGCGCGTCTGCGCGCTCGCTTGCACACCGCGGCTAGCGCGAGTAGACGAGCCGAAAGAACTCCGCCCGACTGCCAACACCGAACTTCGCGTAAATCTGACTCACGTGCTGCCGGATCGTCTTGGGGCTGTTGCCCTCGAGGTCGGCGATCTCGCTGCTCGAGAGGCCCTCGAGGAGGCTCCGGGCCACGGCACGTTCCTTTTCGGTCAAGTGCGCCTCGGCCAGCACCCGATCGATGTTTCGCCCCTCGCCGGTGCCCGCGACGCGTACGCGCTCGACCGCCGCGACGAGCTCGGCGGCCCGGAACGGCTTCTCGAGGAGGTGCGCGGCGCCCTGATTCAACGCGATTTTCACCATCTCGACGTCGGCGTGCGCCGTGATGATGACGACGGGCGCACGCACCCCGGCCTCCCGGAGATCCACCATCAGCCCGAGCCCGCCTCGGTCGTCCTTGCCGAGGACGACGTCCGTGACCACCACATCCAACCCCCCTACGACGGAGGCGTGGGCGAGCGCCGTGCGCGCATCGCTGGCCGTCAGGCAACGGTAGCCCGACCGCTCCACGGCGAGCGCGAGCATCTCGAGGGTGTCGCGCTCGTCGTCGACGAGCAGGACGTTGCCCTTCACGGCGCCTCTTTCAGCGGCAGCTCGAGGCGGAACGTCTTGCCCTGGCCGTCCTCGAGCGCCACGTCGCCCCGCATGGCGCGCGCGAGGGCACGCGCAATCGGCAGGCCAAGCCCGAGGCCGTGCGACTTCGTCGTCCGGAGCGGCTCGAAGAGGGATTCGCGCACGCCGGGATCGAACGCCGGGCCGTCGTCGCCCACGCGGACGACGGCGCGACCATCCTCGGCCGCGAGCTGGATCGTGATGCAACCGCGCCCGCGGTCGCGGAGCGATCCGAGGCTGTTGTCGAGGAGGTTCTCGAGGATCGTGCGCACGTAGCTCGGGTCCGCACTCGCCTGCACCCCGTGCTCGCACTCGAGCCGGACCTGCAGCCCGCCTTCGGCGGCGAGGTGCGACCAGTCCTCGGCGAACGCGCGAAGGAACCCGCCGAGCGCGATGCGTTGGAATTGTGGCTCGCCGTTGGCGCCCACCCCGCGAAGACGGCGCAGGTGCGCGAGCGCGCGGTCGGCCTGGTTTTGCGCGCGCGTCAGCAGATCCACGCTCCGCGGTTCCCGGTCGCCGACGGCGGCGAGCTCGTCGAGCAGCAAGCGCAGGGCGTGGAGAGGGTTGTTGAGCTCGTGGAGGACCGCGGCGCTCAGAACCCAGACCGCCTGATCCCGCTCGACCTTCTGCAGACGCGAGTGCAGGCCCTCGGCGCGGCCGGCCGCGACGCGTGCGGCCGAGAGCTCGGTGCGAAGACGCAGGTAGTGCGCGCACACGCCGAGGAGCGCGCCCACGACGATCGGCGACACGCGATCGACGACAGCGTGGAGTTCGGCGAGGCGACCGGTGAGCGTGCCCCGTCCGATGCGCGCCTCCGCGAGCGCGTCGAAGAGCACGTACGCGACGCCCGCCGCCACTCCGAGACCGACGTACGCGAAAAGTCGAAGCTCGCTGGGTCGGGGCGACCTAGGTTCCTGCATGGCGCGCCGGGCGAGTGTATCCGACAGTTGCCGGATACCTAGAGCAGCGGCCGGCCTCTACCCTCGTGCCGCGCATGAATCGCGTCTCGAACCACGCACGCTGGGCGCCTCTGGCGTTGCCTGTGACGGCCCTTCTTCACTGCAGCAGCGCCTCGTCCCCGGGTTCCTCCGGCATGCCCATCATCAGCATCGACGCCGGCGGGGACTCCGAAGCCGCCCTCTATGCAGCCTGTTATCCGGACAACGACGGCATCAACGGCGGTCAGTACACGTTCGTGCTGACGGTCGACGACACCGGCTTCTCGAAGAACCTGCTCGCGACGCAGAACGACGCGCAGGTGACGCTGACGCTCACGAACATGGGAACGAAGCCGCATGGCTTCGAGATCGAGTGCACCAGCGTCGCGCCCGCATATCCTGACCTGCCCGCGGGGTGCCCTACGATGGCGTGCTTTCCCTCGAACTCCACGATCACTCCCCTCGCCCCCGGGGCCAGCGCGACCATCACCTTCGACACGCCCACTCCGGACGGCATCATTTACCCGTTCAAGTCGGGTGGACCGGATGACAGCGCGGTCCCCGGGCTCAACGACGGCCAGTTTTCCCTGATGTGAGGCGAAGGCAGCGTCGAATTCGTGGGTGCGGGAGGCGCGCAGCCCAACTCGCGCCCGTCTTCGGGGCCCTGCTGGTCCCGGGGCTGGCGGTTGCCCAGGTCGCGCCGACGCAGCCGCCGGTCCCCGTCGCGGCGCCCGCTCCCTCCGCCCCGCCGCCGCCCCAACCGACGGTGGAGACCGTCCAGGTCCGCGGCGTGGCCCCATACACGCCGCGCGGCCTGGGCGACATCCGCGTGGATCGAGAGACGCTGACGGCGTCGCCCCGCCAGCAGACAAGCGAGATGCTGTCGGCCGCGCCGGGCTTCTTCGTCGACCACGAGGACGGAGAAGGCCTCGGCAACGACGTCTACCTGCGCGGCTTCGACCTCGACAACGGATCCGGCATCGAGATGAAGGTCGGCGACGTGCCGATCAACATCCCCATGCACATCCACGGGCAGGGCTACGCCGACGTCAACTTCATCATCCCCGAGGTCGTCCGGAGCATCCGCGTCCTCGAAGGCGCGTACGACCCGCGCCAAGGCGACGCGGCGATCGTCGGCAGCGCCCTGTTCGACCTCGGCGTGCCCGAGCGGGGCTACCAGTTCAAGGCGACGTACGGCTCGTTCGGCCAGGCCCGGATCGTGGGCATTGCGGCGCCCAAGGAGGCGAGCGACGAGACGTTCGCGGCGTTCGCGCTCCGCGAGACGCAAGGCTTCGGCGAGGACCGCGCTTCGAAGTCGGCCTCGGTCAACGCCCAATACGGCGTCGACATCAACGACCGCGACCACCTTCGCCTGCTGGCGACGGCGTATGCCGCCGACGCCGCGCTCCCGGGCGTCGTGAGGCAGGACGACGTCAATGCCGGGCGCATCGGGTACTACGACGCGTACCCCTACCTGACCTCGTACTTTCCCGAGAACTGCAGCTCACCCTCGTGCGCGAAGCCGGCGCAGGGCGTTCAGGCTTCGCGCGTCATCGTCGCCGGGGACCTCGACCACGCCGCGGACACCGGCGCCTTCTTCGAGATCGCGCCCTGGTTCATGTGGACGAACTTCCTCTCGCGGCAGAACTACACGGGCAACCTCAACAGCTCGAACTTGCAGCCGTCGCTCCAAAGTCTGGGCGACCTCTGGCAGCTCACGAACATCGAGACGGCGGCGGGCGTCACCGCTCGGTTCCGCGCGGCGCCGGTTCGTGTCGGTGGGTTCGCCGAGATCATGACGGAGTCCGGGGTCTCGCTGCGGGTCGGAAGCACGGCCCAGAGCAAGGACCTCGTGAACCCCGCCGACTTCGATCCGTGGGACTACCGCGAGAACTACGGCCTCCGGACGCTCGATCTCGCGGGGTACGTCGACGTCGACGCGCGGCTCTGGAAGAAGCTGCACGTGGCCGGCGGTGTGCGCGCGGACTTCCTCGACGTATCCATCGACAACAACCTCGCCGGCATCGTGCCCCCGATCCCCGCTGGCGCGCTGCAGGGGTCGACGACGAGCGTGGCGGGGATCGCGCCGGGGCCTCGGGGGACGCTGGCGTACGATCTCGCTCCGGGGCTCTCGCCCGTGGTCTCGGCCGGCGAGGGCTTTCGATCGCTCGACGCCGGTAGCCTGACGCTCTGCAACGCGCCCACGATTCGCCTGACGGGCGTGCCTGCCTCCGAGGAGGCGCCCTGCAAACCGGGTTCTCCGGTCTCGACGGTGACGAGCTTCGAGGCAGGCTTTCGCTCCGTGGCGGGCGCGGGGCGCTTCACGACGACGCTGGCTGCCTTCCAGACGAACGTCGCCAACGAGCTGGTGTTCGAGGTGGCCTCGGGCGGCCTCGAGACCGAGAACGCGAGCACGCGCCGCGGGATCGTCGGTTCGTTCCTGGGGCGGCCGACGAATTGGCTGCTCGTGTCGTCCGCGCTCTCGGTCCAGACGGCGACGTTCAATACGCTCGTGGCCGGGACGTCGCACTACGTGCCCAACGTTCCGGCGATGGTGTGGCGCGTCGACGCCAACGCGCACGGGGAGCTGTTCCGTCTGGGCGACGTGCCCGTTACGGGGCGCGTCGGCGTCGGCTACACGCTCATCGGCGGCAAGCACGTGAACGACAACATCATCGCGCCGCCCAACAATGTCCTGAACGGCCTCGCGTCCGTGCGCTACCGCTTCGTCGAGGTCGGCTTCGACATGTACAACGTGCTGGGCCTCAAGTACGCCGACGACGAGGAGTACTACGTGTCGAACTGGAGC
>PLIR01000074.1 GCA_003139415.1 Myxococcales bacterium
CGCGATCGATGTGGTAGACGCGGCGCACCTCGGTTTCGTCTTCCGCGACGAGGCCCGCGATGACGAGCGACGCGCTCGCCCTCAAGTCGGTGGCCATCACGCTCGCTCCGTACAACTTGTCGACCCCTTGCACCACGGCGGTGTTGCCGCGAAGCGCGATGCTCGCGCCCATCCGCTGGAGCTCGGGGACATGCATGAAGCGGTTCTCGAAGATCGTCTCGCTGACGATGCTCTCCCCTCGGGCAAAGCACATCAGCACGAGAAACTGCGCCTGCATGTCCGTCGGGAACCCGGGGTGCGGGGCCGTCGTGACGTTGACCGGCCGGAGCGGGCCGGTGCGGCGCACGCGAATGTTCTGCCCCTCGCTCGTCACTTCGACGCCCGCGGCGCGCATCTTGACTACGAGTGGGGCCATCGCCTCGAGGTCGGCCCCTTCGAGAACGACCTCGCCGCCCTCGGAGAGCGCCGCCGCCACCATGTAGGTTCCCGCTTCGATGCGGTCGGGGATGATCGCGTGGTCGAAGGGGTTCAGGGCGCCGCGGTCGGAGCCGCGGATGTGAATCACCTCCGTGCCGGCACCGTCCACTTCAGCCCCCATCTTGTTGAGGACTCGTCCCAGCTCCTCGACCTCGGGTTCGCGGGCGCAGTTGATGAGCGTCGTGCGCCCCTTGGCGAGCGCTGCGGCCATCATCAGGTTCTCGGTGCCGGTCACGGTGGGCATGTCGAAATGGATCTCGTTGGCCCTGAGGCGACCGCGATCCCCCGGGCCCTCGACGTGGACGTAGCCACGCTCCAGCCGGATCTTGCATCCCATGGCCTCCAGACCCTTCAGGTGCTGGTCGATCGGCCGGGCCCCGATCGCGCAGCCGCCCGGCAGCGACACGCGCGCGTGGCCGAACCGGGCGACCAGCGGCCCGAGCACCAAGACGCTCGCCCGCATCTGCTTCACGAGCTCGTACGGCGCTTCGGGCCGCACGCTCGAGCCGGCTGCGACGGTCACCTCCGGCGTGGCGACCTGCACGTCGCGGCCGAGAAACCGCAAGAGGGCGGCCGTCGTCTCGATGTCGCGCAGCGCCGGGACGTTGCGAAGGCGGCTTGCGCCGTCGGATAGCAGCGTCGCACACAGGATGGGCAGCGCCGCGTTCTTGGCTCCGCTGATCGGCACGGAGCCGCGCAGGGGCCCGCCGGCGCGGATACGGATGGCGTCCATGGTCCCGCTCTTTGCCCGAATTCTCGCCGCTCGCCAAGTCGCGGGCCAACACTCCGTCGAACGGGCCCGCGTTTCTCCGGCGTTCTTCGGGCCTTACTTGCCCTTACGCGCCATGGCCGCGGCAAAGCGGGCGCGCAGCTTGGGCGCGTAGCCCTCCTTGTTCTCCTGCACGGCGCGGCCGATCGCGAGCGCGTCGGGGGGCACGTCGCGGGTCACCGTGGTCCCCGTGGCGACGTAGGCCCCCTTGCCGATCGTCACCGGGGCGACGATCTGCGAATCGCTCCCGATGAAGACCCCGGCCTCGATGGTCGTCGTATGCTTCTGGGCGCCGTCGTAGTTGCAGAAGATCGTGCCCGCCCCGATGTTCGCCCCCTCGCCGACGACGCCGTCGCCGAGATACGCGAGGTGGTTGGCCTTGGCCCCGGGCCCCATCGTCGTCTTCTTCGTCTCGACGAAGTTTCCGACGTGCACGTCCTCGGCGAGGTCGCTCTCCGCTCGCAAGTGCGCGAAGGGCCCTACGTGGGCGCGAGGGCCGATCTTCGAGTCGGTGGCGACCGAGTACGGCTTGATGCGCGCCCCCTCCCCCACCGACACGTTCGTCAGCACGCAACCGACGTCCACCACTGCGCCGCGCGCGATCCGGGTCGTCCCGCGCAGCACCGCGCCGCTCTCGACCACGGCGTCGGGCTCGAGGACGACACCCGCTTCGATGCGCGCGCCGTCGCGCACCGTCACGCCTTGCAGGCGCCATTGGCGCACGATCCTGGCGTGGAGACGGGCCTCCACCGCCGCCAGTTGATCGCGGTCGTTGATCCCGGCGAGGACGTCCTCGCGCAGCGCCACGCCCGCAACCCGCTCGCCCGCATTGCTCGCGAAAGCCACCACATCCGTGAGGTAGAGCTCCCCTTGCGCGTTGTTCGGCGAGAGGGACGCCAGCGCCTCGCGCAGGACGCCGACGCTCGCCGCATAGATGCCCGCGTTGATCTCGCGGACCGCCCGCTCGTCGTCGCTCTGCAGGTCCCGATGCTCGCGTACCTCGGCGATGCGGCCGTCCTTGCGCAAAATGCGCCCGTAGCCCGTCGGATCTTCGAGCAGGCAGGTGGCCAGCGCGAGCGCAGGGGTACTCTGATCGTCGAGGGGCCCCGCGACGGCGCGAAGGTCTTCGCCTCGCACGAGGGGGACGTCGCCGTAGAGAATGAGAACACGGGAGGTGTCCGTCGGCACCGCGGCTACGCCGACGCGCGCGGCGTCACCCGTCCCCCGCTGCATCTCCTGCACGGCGGTGCGAACCGGCTCGGCCCGAAAGGCCCCCGCGAGGTACTTGGTGACCTCTGCCCCACCGTGACCCACGACGACGATGACGTCCTCGCAGCCCGCATCGAGCGCCGCGCGGACGCCGAAGTGCACGAGCGGCAGCCCGCAGAGCGGGTGCATGACCTTCGTCGTCGCACTCTTCATCCGAGTGCCGTGCCCGGCGGCGAGAACGATGGCCGATGTCCTTTCCATGGTGCCCCTCGGAGCCTAGCCGAGCCGGGAGCCTAGCGCGCCGCAGCGGTCTTCTGTCCTTCGAATCGGGCGCGGCCGCGCGGGCTCAGGGCAGCAACTCGGGCAAAGGTGGTGGCGGCAAGGGCCCGTTGGGCGCCGGCGCATTCGACGCCGTCGCCGCCGAGCTTGCGCGCGACGCCACGGCGCTCGGGACATAAACGACGACCGGATCGCCCGGGCGCAATGTCTCCTCGCGGCCCCGCCGGTTGACGCGTTCCATCGTGCGCGGGCGAACGTCGAAGCGGCGACCTATCGACTCGAGGGTGTCGCCGGCGCGGGCCGTCACCGTCACCCGCTTGAACCCCTTGTCGCGCTCGAGCGCCGCGAAAAACTCGTCCGATCCAACCGGCAGCACCCGCACGTCGGCCTCGGGCACGAACACCACGCCGGTGAGATCGGCATCCTTGGGCACGAACACCTGCAGCGTCATTCCCTCCTGGAGCCGCGCGACCGCGTCGAGGTCGTTCCACCGGCGCAGGTCGTCGGTCGTGACGTGCAGGGCGCCCGCGATGTCCTTGAGCATGTCGCCCGCGAGCACACGGTAAAAGACGCGCTGCCGATCGGGGTACACGAAGACATCCGAAGGCACGACGACGCTCGGTTTGAGGCCGACGGCCTGGACCGCCCGCGCCCCCGGTGGCGCCCCATCCGGCAGAGCCTCCACGTGCGGCACGAGCAGCACCGTCCCTCCGCGCACCGCTTCGCCGGCGCCGATCGCGTTCAGCTCCACGAGCCGCTGCGCCGTCGTCCGGTGCGCCGTCGCGATCTGCTCGAGCGTCTCGCCGAAGCGCACCACGTAGCGATCGAGCGGCGGCTGGTCGCGCCGCAGCCGGGCGAGGCCCTGCGCCGCCTGCGGGCCCTTGCCGTGAGGAACGCTCACGGCGTACGTATCGCCGTCCTCGACCGGGGGCGTTCGCGCCGCGCGAAGCTCGGGGTTTACCCCCTCGATCTCCTTGACCGAACACCCGGCCGCCTGCGCCACGAGCGTGAGGGGCGTCCCCGGCGGCACCATCACCTTGTCGGGGTCGGCGGGCGGGTCGAGCGCGACGTCCTCGAGGCCGAAGGCGGCCAGGTTGTGCGCCACGATGGCGGCGGCGAGGATCTTGGGGACGTAGAGCGTCGTCTCCCAGGGCAGCGTGCCCTCCGTCCGCGCAAGCGACCAGAAGTCGTTCGTGTTGTACCGGCGCAAGACGGACGCGAGCCCCGCGTGGCCCATGTTGAAGGCGGCGAGGGCCAGCTCCCAGCTGCCGAAGCGACGGTGCAGGTCGCCCAGGAACTCGGCCGCGGCCTCCGTCGAGGCCTCGGCGTCGAGGCGCTGGTCGAGCCACCGGTTCAGCGTCAGCCCGTAGATACGCGCGGTCTCCGGCATGAACTGCCAGAGGCCCGCGGCGCCCGCGGGGGACCGCGCCGTGGGATCGAACCCGCTCTCGATCATCGACACCCACACGAGGTCCTCGGGGAGCGCCTTGCGCCGCAGCGTCCGATGCATCGCGTCGCGCCAGCGGCTCGAATGGCGATACAGGTTCGCGAAGGTGGCACGGCCCCTTGGGTCGTCCCGGAAGAACTCGAGGTAGCGCACGACGCGCTCGTCCCAGCGGACGGGGAGATCGGGCAGGGTCAGGTGCGCGACGGCGACCCACGGCGGGGGCGCTGGGGGGGCATCCGGCTCGGACCAACGGCGGGCCGGCGGAAGGCCGGTGGCGATCACCTCAGGGGCGGGGCTCTCGCGGATCGCGAGCGGCGGCCCGGCCGGCCAGGGATCAGCGCCGGGCAACTTGGGCGGAAAGAGCTCCCGCTCCGCCTCGCGGATGGCGCGAAGCTCGGGGCTCTCGACGCCAGGAGAGGCGTCGTCCGCGGCCGGACCGCCCGCGATCGCCCGGCGGGCCGCGAAGTCCATCGTACGAACGACTTTGGCGGCAGGGCGGGGCGCGGTCTTGGCGGTGGGGGACGGCGCGGCGAGCGCTTGCGATGCCGCCATGAGGCACGCCAGCCCCCACCCCATGGCCGGAGGCCGGCCGCGGCCGCGCGATCGGGCGTCAGGGCGTTTCCCGGTTGGGGGCGTGGGGCAGCGGCCGCGCTCCCCCACTGCAGCGTTCCGTGCCTCGGAACGCTGCGATGAAGACGTGGCCATGAGTGTACGGAACGCTCTCACGCGGTCCGCGAGCGGGTCAAATTCCATCCCATGCTCGGTCCCGGCTTGCGCGCCACGCCCCGACGGGTTCGCGCTATCGTTCGAGAGGCGTGAGCTCACCGATGCGGCGGCGTCCATGAAGGCATGTCCCCAGTGCCACATGCGCTACCCGATGGACGCGATCCACTGCTTTCTCGACCGCTCGACGCTCGAAGACATCAAGGATCCCCTCGTCGGCAAGACCATCGCCGGACGCTACGTCGTCGAGGGACTGCTCGGCGAAGGGGGGATGGCCACGGTGTACCGCGCGCGCAACGCGCTCGTCGATCGCCCTTGCGCCGTGAAGGTGATGAGCGCGGTCCTGGCGAGCGACGCCAACGTGCGCGAGCGCTTCCGCCGCGAGGCGAAGAGCACCCAGGCCATCGCGCACCCCAACGTCATCGAGATCTTCGATCAGGGCGAGATGGAGGACTCGACCCCGTACATCGTGATGGAGCTGCTCGACGGGTTGACGCTCGTCGTGCTGACCGACGCGGGCCCGATCCCCCTGCCGCGCGCGGTGCCCATCATGATCCAGATCGCGCGCGGCATCGCGCGGGCGCACGATCTCGGCGTCGTCCACCGCGACCTCAAGCCCGAGAACATCTTCGTGTGCGGGCGCGCCGACGGGACCGACCTCGTCAAGATCCTCGACTTCGGCATCGCCCGATCGCGGACCGACACCCGCCTCACGAACATGGGCGAGCTCTTCGGGACGCCGCAGTACATGGCGCCCGAGCGCATCACGGCGGGCGACGCGGGGCCCAGCGTGGACCTCTACGCGCTCGGCGTCATCTTCTTCGAGATGGCGACCGGCGCGCTGCCCTTCACGGCCAGCGACCCGGCCACCTTTCTCATCAAGCACATGAAGGACCCGCCGCCGCGGCCGCGGAGCCTCGCCCCCAAGCTGCCGGAGCCGCTCGAGGCGCTCATCCTGCAACTGCTGGAGAAGGACCCGCGCGCGCGGCCCGTCGACGCGCACCGGGTCGAGCAGGACCTCGTCGCCATCGCGCGCCTCCTCGACCTGCCGGTGCCGCCGGAGCCCGAGGTCGACCCGGCGAGCGCCAGGCCCGCGGCGCTGACGATTCCCCCGGCCAAGCACGTCGAGCAGTGGTCGCACCGCATCACGCTCTTCGAGCAGATGGCGAGCCTCGCGTACGGGGCGCGGCTGCCCGAGGAGCAGGCACGTACGCTCGGCGAGCTCAGAGGGGTCGTCGAGGAGATCACCCGCGTGCGCATCGCGAACGCCAAAGAGCAGCGAGCGCTGGAGGAGCTCGACGCCCGGGGCCGCGACGCCCGCCAGCGCCTCGGCTTCGCCGTCGACGCGCTCGGGCAGGACGCGTCGAAGGCTCGCGAGGAGCTTCGCGCGGCCCAGCTCGAGGTCGAGCGAATCCACCACGACGTCGCGGCGGTGGCGAAGAGGTACGCCGAGGCGCAGCGCGAGATCATCGCCTGGGAGGGACGCAGCGCGGGCCGGGAGCCTTACAAGCAGCTCGCGGACGCGTACCGCCAGTGCGCCGCGGCGGTGGACGCGTGGCTCGTCGAGCGTACGCGCGAGCGCGGCGCGCAGACCACGCTCGAGGGCAAGGAGCGCAGCGCGGGCGATCTCGAGTACCAGATCAGCACCCTGCGAACGGCCCTCGCGAATCATGAGAAGGCCATCGATCGCGAACGCGAAGCTACGCAAAAGCGCGCGGTCGACCTCAACGCGCGAGCCGAACTCATCGAGCCTCGCGTCCTCGAACTCGCGACCCGGTTCTGCGGGCCGCTGCGCGCCCGGGCCGATCTCGGCCCACTCTTCCGGGAGCTCGAGACCGATCGAGCCGCCGCGAACTAGCCGCGCTATGACTCGGCCAGCATGACGATGAGTTCCACGGGCCTGAACTTCGATCAGAACCAGGTGCTCGTGATGGTGCTGGCCGGGGGCGAGGGCAAGCGCCTGTTCCCGCTGACTCTCGACCGCGCGAAGCCAGCGGTGCCCTTCGGGGGCCGTTACCGGATCATCGACATCGTTCTCTCGAACTTCGTCAACTCCGGCCTGAGCAAGATCAAGGTGCTCACCCAGTACAAGAGCGCCTCGCTCGAGGAGCACATCGCCCGCGCCTGGCGCCTGGCGCCGATCCTCGACCAGTTCATCGAGGCCATCCCCGCCCAGCAGCGCACGGGCAAGACATGGTACCGAGGCTCGGCCGACGCCGTGTGGCAGTGCCAGCACGTCATCGGCGACGAGGACCCGGAGCTCGTCTGCATCTTCGGCGGCGACCACGTGTATCGCATGGACGTGCGCCAGATGATCGCCTTCCACCAGCAGGTGAAGGCCGCCGCGACGGTCGCCGCCATCCCGGTGCCCCGCGAGGAGGCCCGGGACTTCGGCGTCATCGAGGTCGACGAGCGCGGGCGGATCGTGGCGTTCCACGAGAAGGTGGCCGACCCGCCCACCGTCCCCGGCAACGACAAGATGTGCCTCGCCTCGATGGGCAACTACGTCTTCCGGCCCGACGTCCTTCTGCGCGAGCTGGCCGAGGACGAGAACGTCGAAGAGAGCCGGCACGACTTCGGGCACGACATCCTGCCGCGGCTCGTGAAAAAGGGCGGCGAAGTCTACGCGTACGACTTCGCCACCAACGTCGTCCCGGGAGAGGACCCCTCCAACCGCGGCTACTGGCGCGACATCGGCACCATCGACGCGTACTGGGAGGCGCAGATGGATCTCATCGAGATCCATCCCCAGTTCAACCTCTACAACTTCCGCTGGCCGATCCGCACGGGCGCGACGCACGACCCGCCCGCCAAGTTCGTCTTCCGCGACGAGGCGCAGGCGCGCGTCGGCATCGCGACCGACTCGCTCGTCAGCCACGGGTGCATCATCTCCGGCGGGCGCATCCACCGCAGTGTTCTCGGCATCGGCTGCCGCGTGAACTCGTTCAGCGAGGTCGAGGAGAGCGTCCTGTTCGAGGGGGTCCAGGTCGGCCGCCACGCCAAGATCCGGCGCGCCATCATCGACAAGGACGTCGAGATCCCCGCCGGCACCGTCATCGGCTTCGATCGCGAGGCCGACAGCAAGCGTTTCTTCGTGACCGACCGGGGGACGGTCGTCATCCCAAAGCGCGCGAAGCTCGCGGGACTCGTGTAGACGGGCGGCGGCCCGTCAGAGGGCGCACTTGTTGGCGATGCACAACTGCTGCGGCGCGCAGTCGGCGGTCGTGGCGCACTGGACGCACGCCTCGTTCGAGCAGATGGGCGTCGGCACGGCGCAGTTGCCGTCGACGAGGCACTCGACGCAAGCGCCGGTGGGATCGCAGTACTCGCCGGAAGGGCATTGGCTGTCGACGGCGCATTCGACGCACTTCGCCGTGGTCGTGTTGCAGGTGGGCGCCGAGGCCCCCGTGCACTGCGCGTTCGACGTGCAGCCCTCGACGCACACGAACATGCCCGGATCGCAGATGGGCTTCGCCGCCCCGCAATCCGAGTTGCCGAGGCACTGTACGCACGTGCTCTTGGCCGGTTGACACCGCGGCGCGGTGGCGGGGCAGTCCCCGTCCGCGCCGCACTCGACGCAATCCAGCGTCTGCGAATTGCAGACGGGCTTCCCCATCGGGCACTGGGACGACGTCGTGCACTGAACGCACGCGCTTAGGGCCACGTCGCACATCGGCAGGGCGTTGGGGCAGTCCGAGTCGGCCGTGCAAGGCATGTGGCACTGGGAGTCGCCAGGCCAGCACGACGACGCCGACGCCGACGAAGGGCAGTTTCCACTGGACGCGCACGCGCCGCATTGACCCGTGCCGGTGATGCAGATGGGATTGGGCTCGGTGCAGTCCGAGTCGCTCGTGCACTGGACGCACCCGAGCTTCGGGTTGCACTGCTGACCGCCGGGACACGCGCTGCTCCCGTTCACGCCGCACAGCGAGCTCCCCGCGAGGAGGTTCGAGCCGCTGCTGCCGCTGCACGCGACCGCCGCCGCGACGAGGACGAGCACGCCCACGATGTGCCTCACGGCGCCGCCCACGCCCTCGATCGCGCGTTTCATCCCGTCCATCGTCCCTTCCATGCGCTAAGGAATAGCATCTTGACGCGCACCCTCGTCGTCGGCGACGTCCACGCCTGCGCGCGCGAACTCTCCGCGCTGCTCGCGACGGTGGCCTTCATCCCCGGGGTGGATCGGCTCGTCTTGTCGGGCGACGTCGTCGTGCGCGGCCCGGAGCCGCGGGAGACGTTCGACTTGATGCGCCGGCTCGGCGCCATCTGCGTCCGGGGCAACCACGAGAACAAGCTGCTCTCGATCCGGCCGGGACTCCGCGCCGGAGGGGCGCGCGCGGGGAGCGAGCACGAGCGGCTCGCGCGCACGCTGCGCGACGAGGACTGGCAAACGATCGAGGCGATGCCGCTCTGGCTCGACCTGCCCGACCACGGCGTGCGCGTCGTGCACGGGGGGGTGGTGCCGGGGTTGGATGTAGAGCGCACGCCGCCCGAAGCGTTGATGACGATGCGCACGATCGACGCGCGCGGGCGCTGGAGCGACAAGCAGGGCGGCGATCCGTGGGGCGCCCTCTACGTCGGTCCGCCGCACGTCGTCTTCGGCCACAACGCGCGCGCCGAGGTGCAGCTTCACCCGTGGGCCACGGGGATCGATACCGGTTGCGTGTACGGCGGGAGACTGACGGCGGTGCTCCTCGGCGCCGGGCAAATGATGCCGCGCGGCGAGGCGGCGCGGGCGCTTCTCGTGAGCGTCCCGTCCGCGCGCCGGTACTACCAAAGCCCCGACGAAAGGCAGAGACCGTAAGGGCTTCGCGGCTTCAATCGTGTGCAAAATGCCCGTGAGTAAGTGGGCCCGCGAGCCGTAAGGGTTACGGGCTTGCGACGGGGACTTCGGCGGGTCACCATCCATGGGTTTTGCCGCACTCCGGGCCGCCGTCTCGGATCCGTCCCATCAACCCGCGCGGTTCTAAATCGTGCGCCGCATCGTGCACTGCGTGGTACCGACCATGAGAAGGGGTCACGTCGTCATGCGCATCGCCCATGTCGGTCCCGCAGCATTTGCCTCGCTGCTCATCGCGATCGCGAGCGTGTGCTCGTGTGGCGGCCAGCACAACGACGGTCTCGGCAACGGCGAGCAGGGCACCGGGGTGGCCGACGACGATGGGGGTTCCGGCGGGGGAGCAGGCGGGGGCGGCACCGCGAGCGGGGGCGGCACCGCGAGCGGCTTCACCGACCCGGGGGGCTCGGGGACCGACGGCGGCAGCGTCCCGTGTCCCGCCGGCCTCACCTGCAACGTGTCGTGCACGGGCAGCGCGACGACGAGCATCACCGGCACGGTCTACGACCCGGCCGGGCGCGATCCGCTTTACAACATCGTGGTCTACGTGCCCGCCAAGCCGCTCGTGGCCCTCCCCAAAGGGGTCCCCACGGGGGCAGACGCTTGCAGCTGCCCGGCGCTCTACAAGAGCGGCGAGGTCGTGACGACCACGACCTCGGTGAACGGGACGTTCAAGCTGACGAACGTCCCCGTCGGGAGCAGCGTGCCGCTCGTCATCCAGGTCGGCAAGTGGCGCCGCCTCTTTCACGTCAAGACGACGGCTTGCGAGAACACCGCGGTCGCCGACAAGACGCTCCTCTTGCCGAGCACCATCGCGGCCGGCGACACCAACGACAACATGCCGGACATCGCGGTCTCCACCGGCTCGGCCGACACGCTGGAGTGCCTGATGCTGCGAATCGGCCTTCCCACGACCGAGTACGTGGCAGGCGCGGGGGGCAGCGGGCACGTTCACGTGTTCGCGGGGGGCGACACCGGCGGCGGCTTCGGCCTGGGCGGCGGTTCTGGGACGGCGGAGAACCCCGGCATGGCCGGGGCACCCGCCAGCCCGACGAACCTCTGGGCGTCGCAGGCGCAGCTCATGCCGTACGACGTCGTCCTGCTCTCGTGCGAGGGTGGCGAGACCTACAACGCGAACCCGCCCGCGCTCGAGGCGTATCTCAACGCGGGCGGACGCGCCTTTGGCTCGCACTACCATTACGCATGGTTCTCCGGGCCGATCGGCTCGAAGCAGGGATATGCGGCGCCGGCCGACTGGGGCAACAACCTCGCCGCCTGGACGGCCAACGGCAACGGCACCGGCGGAGGCGGTTTCCTGACGGGCGGGACGGCCATCGGCGGGACGATCGTGACCACGCTGAACGGCTCCACCGCGCCGTTCGCCAAGGGCCAGGCGCTCGACAAATGGCTCGGAGTCGTGGGCGCTCTTGGTCAAAACGGCGTAGCCGCAGGCGAGCTGTCGATTTACCAGCCAAGGTACAATGCCCAGGTCACGGCCGCCGACAAGCCGTCGCAGCCGTGGATCACGTCCTCGCCGTGGACGATGTACTTCTCGTTCGACACGCCGATCAACCCCCCGGCCACCACGGGCGAGGCGGCGCCCAACTACTGCGGGCGCGCGGTGTTCAGCGATCTGCACGTCGCGGGCGACCCGACCACCACCGACACGTCGAGCCCACCCGGCGGTTGTTACACCGGGGACCTCTCGCCGCAGGAGAAGGCCCTCGAGTTCATGCTGTTCGACCTCTCCTCCTGCGTCATCCCCGACACCGTCGCCCCCTCCACCAGCGGCCCGGGCCCCCAATAGGCACGCGCTCCGGGTCGTCGATCTGGCAGCCGTTGAAAGGCGCCGAGAGGGAGAAAACCGCCAGGACGCCAGGGTCGCCAGGTGAAGAGTCTGAGGCTTTGGACTGATCCAACTTTGGCGGTCTTTGGCGTCCTGGCGGTTAAATTCTCCCTCGTCAACCTGCCGCTAGAAGAGCCAGCCCACGGCTGCGTCGAGGCAGGGCTCGAAGCGGGTTGCGATGGGGGTGTAGGCGAGGCCGGCGCCTAGGGATGATGTTGCGCCGACGGGCCATGTCCACGCGTAGCCGACAGTGGCCGCGACGCCGAGGCTGGACGCGGACGCCGCACGCGTCCACGTGGCCCGCGGGTGGACGTAGAGACCGTGGAACACCGTGCTGCACGGGAACAACGGGGCGCCGGCCGATGCGCGGTAGCCGGGCCCGGGGCCCGTGAGGACCCACGCGAGTGCGCCGCTGACCGCGAGGTGCTCGGCGAGCGCCACGTCGGCTTCTACCTGCGCCAGGCCGAGCCCGGGCGAGACCGGTTGCAGTGCCAGGCGGGCGAAGCGAGGGCCGCCTTCGTCCACGGCGTCGACGTGGTCGGTCTCGGTGTCCGCCGCCGACTCGGCCGCCCCGGCGACGCCCGCGGACGAGAGGACAGCCACTGCGGCGGCGATCCATGCGGGGTGCTTCATCCGCAGTCCTCTCGGCCGCGCGCGTGCGGGAGTTGCGTCCCGTACGCGAACGCGCTCCCCTCCTCGAGCCGTGACCGACAAGAGCTACCCCTACGTCGCCATCGACGTTCGCCCGGATGAATCCGACGAGGCGAGCGCCCGCCTCTTCGACCTCGGGGCGCAGGGCGTCGAGGAGCGCGACGCGACCACCCTCGCTCGCGGCTCGGGCGCCGCCGGAACAGTGACGCTCATCGCGAGCTTCGAAGGGCGCGACGAGGCCCTCGGCGCGGTGACCGAGCTTGCGCCCGAGTGGTGCCCGCGTGTCGAGGAGGTCCACGGGGATGCGTGGCGGGACGAGTGGAAGAAGCACTTCGAGCCGTTCCGCATCTGCGAGGGGCTCGTGGTGCGTCCGCCCTGGCGTGACCACGCTCCATCGGCAGGCGAAACGGTGGTGGTGCTCGAGCCGGGGCGCGCGTTCGGGACGGGGCTGCACGAGACGACGAGCCTCGTCGCCGAGGTGCTGGGCGGCCTCGGAGGGGCGCTGCGG
>PLIR01000566.1 GCA_003139415.1 Myxococcales bacterium
GCTCGCGGACGTTGCCCGGCCACTTGCGCGACTCGAGCGCGCGCAGCACCGCGTCGTCCATCGGCTTGGGCCGCACGCCGTTCTCGCGCGCGAACTGCTCCATGAACGACTCCGCCAGCATGGGGATATCCTCGACCCGCTCTCTTAGCGCCGGGCTCCGGATGGGAAAGACCGCGAGGCGAAAGTAGAGGTCTTCCCGGAAGCTACCGTTCTCGACGGCCTTGGTGAGATCTTTGTTCGTGGCGGCGAGCACGCGGACGTCGACGTGGATCACGTGCTCGCTGCCGACGCGCGAGATCTCCCCGGACTGAACGGCGCGAAGGACCTTGGCTTGCGCAACGAGGTCCATGTCGCCGATCTCGTCGAGAANNCCCGTGAAGGCGCCCTTCTCGTGGCCGAATAGCTCGCTCTCGATGAGCTCGCGCGGAATGGCGGCGCAGTTGACCTTGACGAACGAGCCGTCGGAGCGAGGGCTCAGCCTGTGGAGCGCCCGCGCGATGAGCTCTTTGCCCGTCCCGCTCTCGCCCGTGATGAGCACCGAGGCTTTTGTGGGGGCGACTTTCTCGATTTCGAGGAAGATCCGCCGGATGACGGCGCTTCGCCCCACCATCTCGTAGCGAAGGAGCTGCTGCTCGCTGACGATGGCGAGCTCGCGCCGCGCCTTGGCCGCGTCGAGGACGTTGCGCAGGCTGACGAGGACGCGCTCGCGCGCTAGGGGCTTCTCGAAGAAGTCGCTCGCCCCGAGCTTGATCGCCTGCACGGCGTCGTTGACGGTGGCGTGCCCGCTGATGACGATGATCGGCAGGTCGCGCGTCGCCTCGTCCCCGCGCAGCTTGGCCAGCGTCTCCAGGCCGCTCATGTCGGGCAGCTGCACGTCGAGCACCACCAGGTCTACGGGCGCCTCGGGGCTGGCGAGGATGGCGAGGGCCTGTTTCGCCGTCTCGGCACCGAGGACGTGGTACCCCTCGCCCTCGAGGACGAGCTGCAACGTGCGGCGGATGTTCTTCTCGTCGTCGACCACCAGGACGGTCCGCGGCGCGGGATGCCCCGGCGGGGCGCTCGACGGCGTCGCGGGGCGAACGGTCGGATCGGTCACGGTGACCCCCGAAACCTACGCCCCTTTTTCCCTCAGATAGCGCAAATAGTCGCGCGCCTGCACCACGAGCGCGCTTTGCGCGCAGTCCTGGACGATGGACTGGAACGCCTGGTGGGCCTCCGGGAGCTTGTGCATCTTGAGGTACGTCTCGCCGAGGAGGAGCAGCGCCTCGGCGGCGAGGTCCATGCCCGCGGTGACCGCGCCGTTCTTGTCGGCGAGCGCCCCGCCGTAGTTGCGCAGCGCATACCGGATGCGAGCGACGGCGGCCTCGTAGTTGTCGCGACTCAGGTAGAAGCGCGCGACGTAGAGCTCGTGGCGCACGAGGCGCGAGATGACCAGGGTAATGAGCTCGCGGACGCGCGGAGACTCTTTCGCGTCGGGGTAGTCGGTGAGGTAGCTCGTGAGCTCTTTGTATGCGTCGACCACCGTTCCCTGATCGCGCTCCTCGGCGGCGCCGACGATCGCGGTCTCCGGGATCTCGGAGTACGTGGCCTCCGCGATTCGGGCGCGGGCGTAGGAGATGTCCTCGGCGTCGGAGCGATGGGCTCGGATGAAGTCCTTGTACTCGTGGATGGCGTCCGAGAACTTCTCCTGGTCGAAGTCGGCGTCGGCGATGCGAAGCTCCGCCAGCCGGGCGTACTTCGAGTAGCTGTACTTGCGCTTGATCTCGCGAAACAAGGACTGCGCCGTGATGAAGTTGTGCGAGCTGTACTCGGCCATGGCCGCGTCGTAGGAGCGCTTGGCGTCCTCCGTGTACCCGAGCGGGTTCTTCGCCTCCTCGCACGCGCAGGCGAAGAGGGCGCACGCGAGCGCGAGCACCCGGGCAAGCGCACTTCGCGACGGAAGCCGGTGCATGGCGCGCACGACGAGCGGGCCGGCGGGGCGGATCGGCGTGGCCATGCGACTGCCGCGACTACCTATCAGCCTCGCCGTCCGGCCGCCAGCGCACGATGCGCCGCGGAGGCGGTTGGTCCTCGTCGTGCGCGTGCTTCCACGCGGCGCGCAGCAGCAGCCGGGCGCGGTCGGCCACCTTGGCGGGGGCATCCGGCGCCTCCACGACGACCGCTCCTGCCGCCGACACCGTCGCTTCCAGTCGAAACGTCGCAGAAGGCGTGACGGCCTCGCCGCGGTACGTCCACGGCGCCTCGCCTCCGGGCGCCCTCGCGACGTCGATCCGAAGGCCCGACTCGGGACGGTCTCCCACGATGCCCATGGCCGCAATCTAGGACGCCCTATGCTAAATCGGGCGAGCGATGCAGAAAAACCCGATCACGCCCGAGGGGGCCGTCAAGCTGCGCGAGGAGCTCCTCCACCTCAAAAGCGTCGAGCGCCCTGCCATCATCCAGGCGATCGCCGTGGCGCGGGAGCACGGCGACCTGAGCGAGAACGCCGAGTACCACGCGGCGCGCGACCGGCAGTCGTTCATCGAGGGGCGCGTCAAGGACCTCGAGAACAAGCTGGCCCTGGCCGAGGTCATCGATCCGTCCAAGCTCGCCGGCGACCGGGTCGCCTTCGGGGCCTCCGTCAAGCTCTCCAACGTCGACACCGGCGAGGAGGTCACCTACCGGATCCTCGGCGCCGACGAGTCGGACCTCGCCAAGGGCAGCATCAGCATCACGAGCCCCCTGGCCCGGTCGCTCATCGGCAAGTCCGTCGGAGACGAGGTCAAAGTGCGCATGCCGGGCGGCGATCGCACGTACGAAGTCCTGGACATCTCCTTCGGGTGAACCCGAGGGTCGCGACCGCATCGGCGCTCGTCGACTGGGCGGCGGTGGTCGCCGCGTGGATTGGGGCCCTGCTCGCGGAGAACGTGGCGATCGCGTTTCTCTGGCGCGCCCAGTTCCTCGGGCCGTGGGAGATCTCGCTGGCGCGCCACGCGGCCGCGCCGCTCGCCCTCGCGGGCCTCGGTCCTGCCGCGCTCGCGGTCGCGGGCGTCTGGCGCTCGGCCCTCGGCGCCTCCCGCGGAGACCGTACGCACGTTCGCATCCTGGCCGCGCTCGGCGTGCTCGCCGCGGGGTCGCTGGCCCTCGGCATTTCCCAGGGGCGTCACTTCGCGAGCTGGGCGCTGCGCGCGCCGTTCGTCGGGGTGCTGGCGCTCGGCGGGGCTCTGGCGGGCGGGTGGCTCTTGCCGCGCGTCGCGCGCTTCTCCGAGTCGTCCCCCGTGGTCGTAGCGGTGGCGGGTCTCGCGCTGGCGGCCGGGGGATGGCTCGCCGACAGCTACGTCCTGCCCCGACTTTACCCGGCGTTTCACGTGGCCATGCTGGTCGTGGGGCTCGTGGGCGCCGCGCTCGCCGCGCTGGCCTGGCGCGCCGGATCGAAGGCGCTCGGCAAGGCGATGATCGCCGTGGCGTGCGGGGTGCTCGTCTTGCCGCTCGTCTGCGCCGCCGAGGTCGCCGCCGCGGCGCACGCCCTCGACCGGAACGCCAATCTGCGCATCGTCCTGGTCGAGCACGCGCCCATCGCAGGCCGCGCCGTGGCGATCGCCATGGCCCTTCGATCGTCGGCCGACGAGGGACCGGCGGCGGCCCTCGCGCCCGCTCCGTCCGAGGTCGCTCGCGCGCTCGACTGGGAAGGGCACGACGTCGTCCTGCTGACCGTCGACGCGCTGCGCGCGGACCACGTCTCTGCGTACGGGTATGCGCGCGCCACCACGCCGAACATCGACGCCCTGGCCCGCCAGGGGACGCGGTTCGACTCCGCGTATTGCCCGACGCCCCACACGTCGTACTCGCTGACGTCGATGATGACCGGCAAGTACCTTCGCCCGCTGCTCGCGCTCGGGCAGGGCCAGGACTCGGAGACCTGGGCCCAGGATCTGCGCCGCTACGGGTGGCGGACGGCGGCGTTCTACCCGCCGGCCGTGTTCTTCATCGACGAGGAGCGGTTCTCGACGTTCGAAGACATTCGCATGGGGTTCGAGTACGCGAAGGTCGAGTTCGCGGACCCCGAGCTTCGCGAGAAGCAGGTTCGCGCCTACCTCGAGGGCGCGCCGACGGACCGCCCGCTGTTCCTGTGGGTGCACTTCTTCGAGCCGCACGAGCCGTACGTCGTTCATCCCGGGCACGTGTTCTCGGGCGGGCCCTCGCCGGACGTCGACGCCTACGACAGCGAGGTCGCCGAGGCCGATGACGGGATCGGCCGCATCGTGCAGCTCGTACGGCAGCGGCGCCCCGACCCGGTCGTCCTCGTCACGGCCGACCACGGCGAGGAGTTCGGCGAGCACGGGGGGCGCTACCACGGCACGACGGTGTACGAGGAGCAGGTTCGAGTGCCCCTCGTCGTCGTCGGACCGGGCGTGCAGGAGGGCAAGGCGTCGCCCTCGGTCGTGCAGACGATCGATCTCTTGCCGACGACGCTCTCGGCCCTCGGGATTCCGCGGCCCGCGCGTCTTCGCGGCAGAGACCTCGGGCCCGTCCTGTCGCGCAAAGCCCCGGCAGGCGACCCCGCGAGGGCAGGGGACGACGGCTTCGCCCTCGCAGAGACGGACGACTACGAGCTCCTCGCCACGGGCGCCGACCGCCTCGTCTGCGCGCGACGGGCAGGGGCCTGCGCGCTCTATCGCCCCGGCGCAGATCCGGCCGAGCGACGCGACTTCGCCCCCGACGATCCTTCGCGCTTCCAGGCGTTGCGGTCGCAGCTTCGCGCGGCGATGCGCGACCACGGCCGCTACGAACTCTCGGGCGACGCGCGGTTGCCAGAGGCGCTGCGGCGGGGCATCCAGGGGGACGTCGAGGCCGCCGGGGACGTCGCCTCGCTCCTGCAGGACGCGGACGTCGCCATCCGGCGGAGGGCGGCCGAGGTGTCCTTCCAGCTGCGCGCGCCGGCAGCGATCCCCGAGGTCAAGCGCGCGCTCGCCGACGACGACGAGGTCGTGCGCGACTTCGCGGCGCTCGCCCTCGCGCGGGAAGGCGAGCCGGTGCCGCCGCGGGTCCTCGGCTTGCTCCGGTCGCCGGAGCTCGACTGGAGGCGCCGCGCGGCGCTGGCGCTCGGCGACCGAGGCGACTCGAGGTCCTGCGAGGAGCTGGCGTCTTGGTGGACCGAAGTCACGGCCTCCGCGCAAGACGGGGGCGCGGACGGCGAGCCGCCGAGGCTCACGATCGACCTGCGAGCCGCCCGAGAGCTCCTCGACGCGGCGGCGACCGCGCGCTGCCGTGCTGCCGTGCCGGCCATCGTGCGAGCGCTTGGCGACGTCCGCGTGCGGCCGTACGCGGCCGACGCGCTCGCCGTACTCGACGACGACCGTGCGCGGGCTCCGCTGCTCCGGCTTCTTGCGACCGAGCCGTACGTGACCACGCGGCCCCACGAGGCTCGCGCTCTCCTGGCGCTCGGCGTCCGCGACTGGTCCGCGGCCACGCCGGCCTCGGAGGTCTCGACGACGGTGGTGGGACCGCCCGGGCCGACGCGAATCGCCGTGCTGCTCTCGGACGCCGCCGCCCAGCTCGACGTGACGGCCAACGGCGCTCCCCCCACCGCGACCGTCGGAATCGCGGCCGATGCCGGGGCGCGCGGTCCTGGCCGAGCCGCGGCACTGGGGGGCGCTGTGAGCGCCGGGGAAGGGGAAGTACGCCTTCTCGACTTCGTGGCCTCGCCCGGCGGACGACTTCGCCTGGAGGCGCGCGCCTCGACGGGCGGACTCGTCGCCATCTGGCGGCTGCCGAGCCCCCGACTTGATTGACCGCCCCGGATCGCGCAAATAGTCTCCCGCCCGGTCCGCCTGGACCGCCCGAGGAGCGCCCCTTGCCCGACGACGAGCCGAAGCACGAAGAAGACCCCAAGCCGGAAGGCAAGGCGGTCGAGTCCCATCCCGTCGAGGGGCCGGAGGCATTCCATCCCGAGGCCATCGCGGCGCGCGTCGACAGCCTGGGCGCCGAGACCGACCTCGAACGCATCGCCCGCGACGAAGAAGCCAAGCTCCACGAGCGCAAGAAAAAGGAAAAGACGGGGCTCGAGAGCGCCGCGTCCAAGCGCCTCGCCCGGATCGGCGAAGAGAAGGTCAAGCGGCCGTCGGCGAGCAAGGAGGGCTTCTCGCCCGAAGCGGATCCGTTGCTGCGACGGGCGGCCAAAGCCAGCAGCTGGGTGCAAGATCACCGCGAGACGTTCATCGCGATGGTCGTCGTGGGGGTGCTCGGCTTCGGGGGCTTTGCCGGGTATTCGTACTGGCAGGACAAGCGCAACACGGACGCCTCGGCCGTCTTGGGGCAGGCCCTCACCGACGAGCATGGCCACATCAGCGACAAGCCCGCCGACAGCGACGACGACGACACGCGCGCCAAGCCCCTCTATCCGACGTTCAAGTCCGCGGCCGAGCGGCGCGACGCGGCGCTCGCGAAGTACAACGCCGTCGAGTCGAAGTACGCCGGCACCGGCGCGGCGATCCTCGCCAAGCTTTCCGCGGCCTCGCTGATGCTCGACGCGGGCGACGCCAAGGCCGCCGCGGCGGCGTACGAAGAGGTGGGCGCTTCGGCCCTCGGCAAGGTCGACGTCGAGGTTCGCGGTCGCGCCCTCGAAGGGCTCGGGGTCGCCGACGAGGCCCTTGCCCAGAGTGACTCGGCCGACAAGGCGAAACACCTGGACGACGCCCTCGGGGCCTACAAGAAGCTCGCCGACATCGACACGGGCGGCTTCAAGGAGCTAGGTCAGTACCACCAAGCCCGCGTGCTGCAATCCCAGGGCGACAAGGCCAAGGCCATCGAAGTGCTCAAAGAAGTGCAGAAGCGCGTCTCCGAGCCCGGCGAGGATCAGCCGTTCTCGTACCTTAAGTTCGTGGTCGAGGACCGATTGCGCGAGCTCGACCCGACGGCGCTCCCTCCCAAGCCCCGGACGGATGCGAGCGGCAAGGGCGGCGCCAAGGCGGCCGGTGGCAACCAGGTCGACATGAACGACCCGCAGATCAAGAAGATCCTCGAGCAGCTCAGGCAAAAGAGCGGTGCGCCCGCCAGCAGCGGGCCCACGCCGTGAGGTTACGGTTCGCCGCTTGCGCGGCCGCGATTGGTCTCGGCACGACGCTCATCGGGTGCGGCACGCTCGAAACCGGGGATGACCGGGTCAATCCCGATCGACCGACATGGCTGCATCGGCCCAGCGGGGCGATGCACTTGCTCTTCTGGCGAAACCTGACGGCGCAGTCGCAGACGGTGGGCGAGCCGTTCGAGCGCGGACGGCCCGAGATCGACGCCGCCCACGGCCGCATCTTCGTCGGGACACGCGACCACGGGCTTTATGCGCTGCGCGCCCCGAATGGGAGCACCATCTGGCGGTTCGAGACGATGGGCGCCGTGCAGAGCGAGCCCGTCTACGACGCGCCGCTCGACATCGTGTACTTCGGATCGAACGACGGTGCCCTCTATGCCGTGCGCGCCAGCGACGGAAGCCTCGTCTGGCGTTACGACAGCGGGGCGGAGGTCGGCCGGCGCGTCGTCTTGGTCGGCGAGACGATTTACTTCGCGAACGCCGCCGACAACCTCTTCGCGATCGAGCGTCGCACCGGCAAGAGCCTGTGGCGCGTGCACCGCACCCCGGCGCTCGGGATGGAGATCAGCGGCTACGCGGGCCCCGCGGTCGATCACGGCGTCGTCTTCTTCGCGTTCTCCGATGGCCACGTCGGTGCCTACGAGCTCGCCGATGGCAACGAGCGATGGTCCCCGGTCGACCTCTCCGCGGAGGCCGAGCAGTCGCACGGAGCCGAGTCCCTGCGCTATCTCGACGTCGACACGACGCCCATCCCGGACGACCTCGGAGCCCAGGGCCGCGTCATCTTCGTCGCCAGCTACTCGGGGGGCCTCTTCGCCCTCGACCAGGACCGCGGGGCCACGGTGTGGAAGGACGACAAGGTCACGGGCGTGACCGATCTCTTGCTCTGGCGCCAGCCGGCGCACAAACCGCACGCGGGCAGCCCGGAGTTTGCCGTGGGGGGGCCGGACGTTCCGGCCCAGGAGATCTTGTTGGCGTCGAGCGGCGCCACGGGCCTATGGGCCATCGAGCCCGCGACCGGCAGGACGCTTTGGCGGGTCCCCATCCCGGAGGGCGGCGTCACGGCCCCTGCGCCCATCGCGGGCGCGCTCATGGTGGGCACCACCAACTACGGCGCGTTCTTGTTGTCGGTGCGCGATGGCCGTCCAATCGACGGCTTCGATCTCGGCAGCGGCTTCTCGCAGGCCCCGGCGACCTTCGGCAACCGTGCGTACGTTCTCAGCAACGCGGGCACGCTGATCTCCGTCCAGGTCGACCCGCCGTCGGCGCGGTCGGGGTCCGACGAGTACGCGGGAACGTACTACTAGGCGCCGCTGTCTATCGTGTGGGGTGGGCGTCTTTCGACGGTCCTCGACGATGCTTGAAGGACCCGGGAGCGAAAGGCCGCTAAGAGGCATTATGTGAACTCGGTAGCCGCGCGGGGGGGGGCTATCCGGCCACGACGTCGCCCACGGCGGCCGTCACCAGCGGCGACGGCGCCTCGCTTGCGACGCACCAGAGCTGGTGGGACGCGCGCGTCGCCGCGACGTACATCGCGTGCCGTGCCGCCGGCGTGGCTGGATAGCTGGTCGCCGTCGTCTCGAGCAGGATGACTTCGTCGAACTCGAGGCCCTTGGTCTGGCGGACGTCGGTGATGTCGACGCCAGGCTCCCAGGAGAAGTCTTGCTTGGCGACGCGGCGCACGTTGGGGACTTCGGCCCGCGACAGGCCGTCGAAGTACAGGTCGGCCTGCTGGGGAAACCGCGCGATGAGGGCGACGTTGGCGGACGGCTCGTCGCGAGCGAGCTGCTTGAGCACATCGGCGAGCCAGGCCGCGGCTTCGCCCGCCGACGCGAACGTGAAGAGCTCGACGGGCGGGCCGCCGCGCGTCGTCTCGGGCACATCGTCGTGGGCGAGCGGCCCGAGCACCGCGCGGGCAAATCGCGTGATCTCCGCCGTCGACCGGTAGCTCACCTTCAACGGCTCGAGCGTCGTGTGCGCGACGCCGAGCGTGTCGAGCAGCGAGTTCCAGTCGAACTCGCCGCGGTCGTCGGCCTCGTCGAGCATGCGCTGCGCCACGTCTCCCGCGAGCGTGATGCAGCGCTCCTTGCCCGCCAGCTCGAGCAAGATGCGAAGCTCGATGGGGCTCGCGTCCTGCACCTCGTCGACGAAGACGTGCGCGAAGCGGATCGGCTTGCCCTCGCTGTCGGGAATGGGCCCCCGGAGCTCCTGCCAGCACCGCAGCAGAAGGGCCACGTCCTCGGTGTCGAGCGTCGGCTGCTCGCCGTCACGCTCGCCTTCTTCGCGGACTCGCGCCTGACGAACACACCAGGCGTGGACCTGATCGAGCCGCGACGGGCTGAAGACGGGTGCGTCCGCGAAGGCCTCGGCCAATCCCTCGCGCGACGTCAGGAGCTCGTCCCAGACGGCGCCCACCGATCGCGTCAGCGGGCGCAGATCGGACACCGTCTGCTCGAGAGCGGCGCGCGTCGCGGGCGACAGCGCCGAAGGCCCCTCGACACCCGAGAGCGTGCGCTTGCCCGAGAGCCACTGCGCAAAGAGCGAGACGCGGGTGTCCGAGGGCGTCGCTGCGTCGGCGTTCGTGGCCTCCCAAGCGCGGGTCGCGGGCTCCGTCCCGGGCCACTTGGCGAGCGCGGAGCGCATCCGGTCGTCGGTCTCGCGGCGGAGGCGCGAAACGATGCGCTCGATCCCCCGGAGCATCGCGGGATGCGACTTCGCGCGCGCGACGACCGAGGGCGTCTCGTCGGACATCCGCGTCGGCAGCCGGGGGAAGAGCTGCGTGATGAGCCGCACCGCGAACCGCGCGAACGTCGTGACCGACACCCCCTGGATCCCCAGCGACGGCAGCACGCGACCCACGTAGTGCACGAGGGCATCGTTCGGCACGACGACGAACATGCGCTCGGGCCGAAAGCGCTGCGGCTCCCGGAACGCGAGGTACGCGACCCGATGCAAGCCGACGGTCGTCTTGCCGCTGCCGGCGCTGCCCTGGATGGCGACGAGGCCCGTGCCGTCCCGGGCGACGAGATCGAACTGACGCTCGTCGAGCAGCGCGGCGATCGAGGGCAGATGCTTGTCTTGCCGCAGGCCACCATCGGCCCCCACGCCAAGACGTGCTCCCGCCGCGACCCCCATCCGCGCCGACCACTTGGCTTCCGTCTCGAGGTGCGACCGCTGGACACGCGCGCGCGTCCAGCGCCCGTCGCCCCCGCGCGTGAAGGTGCCCTGCGGCGCGGTCACCCGAACGAGTTCGCCGCGAACGATGGTGACGCCGCGCCGCGCGATGACCACCCCTTCGACCACGCGGTCGCCGAGCTGCTCTTCGTAGTCGTCGCCCTCGCCGTAGCGGTAGTAGATGCGGCTCACCGGCGCGTGACGCCAGTCGACGATGCGGATGCCCCCCGTCGACTCGACGTACGAGCGACCGCCCACGAGGACATCACGGCGGCGGGTGGATCGCTTGAGCGCCCGGCCCCCTGAAGAAGCTCCGACGCCCTCGGGCACCTCTTCCTCGAGGCGCATGTGTCCGAAGTACGGACTCGCCCGGTCGACCGACCCTGCGACGCTGCGGCCGCGCTGCGCCCGCAAGGCGCCGAGGTTGTGCATCTGCTCGAAGAGCGCCGGCAAGTCCTCGGGCTTGGCGACGGCCACGTCGTCTCTCAGCTGAAGCAGAAGCTCGTCGTCGCCCGCGCGCGCGCGCGCCGCGGCCTCTTCGCCCTGCCCCACCGTATCGATGGCCCGCCGCACCGTCGCGAGAAGGCGCAGCTCTTCGCCCACGATGCGCGCGCCCTCGGCGTCGTCCTCGAGGCCGGCAACGGGGGCGTCGAGTGCGCTGGAGCTTTGCATCGGCGAGGGCGTCTGGGTCACCGGCGGGAAACCAAGGTTTTGAGGCGACGCACGCCCAGATGCAAGGGCAAAGCGCCTTAGAGAATGAACTGGTCGCCGAGCGCGCAGATCGTCAGGTTGAGGCGCTTGAGGCGCGCGCATTCGCGCTCGACCGTGCGCTGGAAGCTCGGCTTTATGTGATAGAGGAGCGTCGGCAGCTCGCTCCGTCGAATGAGCTTCTGCATGTCGCGGCCGAGGCTCTCGGGCGTGTGGTGGCCGCTGTCTCGCGCGAGGCGCGCCTGCTCGTTCGGGAAGCTGACTTCCATGAGCAGCGCCTTGAGATCGGCGGTCTCGTTCAGCACCTCCCAGAGGCGATCGGTCGGGCCCGTATCGCCGCTGTACGCGAGCGTCCCGTGGGGCCCGCGGATCGTGAATGCGGAGCAGTCGATCGTGTGGCTCACGGGGATCGCGCACACTTCGTAGCCCGCGATCGTCGTCGGCTTGCCGGACTTGAGCTCGAGGTACCGGATGGCCGGCTTTCGCGCCGAAGGAATGGTCGAGAAGTCGGGCCAGAGTAGGTTGTTGAAGAAGTGCTTCTTCAGCACCCCGAGCGTGGCCCGCGTCCCCGCGATGATGAGTGGGGCGCAGCCCATCTGGCATCGGTTATCGGCGATCGTCGAGAGATCGCGCACATGGTCGAGGTGGGCGTGACTGACGAGTACCGCCTCGAGGGCGGCCTGAGCGCGCAGCTCCATGCCGCTCGTCAGGGCGCCCGCGTCGATCGCAATGCGGTCGTCGACGACGAACGCGCTCGTCCGATGCTTGGGCGTCTCGCCGCCGTGGCAACCAATGACCCGGAGCTCCACGGGGCGCTCTTACCCTTTACCTTCGCCGGGCAAAAACGCTTCCCCGNNCGCCCATCCCACCCATGCCGCCCCCGCCCCCGCCCCCGGCGGCCGGCTTCTCCTTCTTGGGCTTGTCCGCGATGGTGGCTTCCGTCGTCAGCATCATGCCGGACACGCTGGCCGCGTGCTCGAGCGCCATGCGCACGACCTTGGCCGGGTCGATGACGCCCGCCTTGAGCAAGTCCTCGAACGTGTCGGTGGCGGCGTTGAAGCCGAATGCGCCCTTGCCGGTGCGCACCTTCTCGACGACGACGGACCCTTCGGCCCCCGCGTTGCGGGCGATCTGACGCAGCGGCTCTTCGATGGCTCGCCGCACGAGGCGCACGCCCGAAGCCTGGTCGCCCTCGAGCTTGAGCGCGTCGAGGACCGCGGCCGTACGCAGCAAGGCCACGCCCCCGCCCGGGACGATGCCCTCTTCGACCGCGGCGCGCGTTGCGTGCAGAGCATCCTCGACGCGGGCCTTTTTCTCCTTCATCTCGGTCTCGGTGTGCGCGCCCACCTTGAGGACCGCGACGCCGCCCGCGAGCTTCGCGAGNNCGCTCCTGGAGCTTCTCCTTGTCGTAGTCGCTCGTCGACTTCTCCACCTCTTTGCGGAGGCTCTCGACGCGGCCCTTGATCTGCTTGCTGTCGCCGGCGCCGTCGATGATCGTCGTGTTGTCCTTGTCGATCTTCACGCGCTTGGCGTGGCCGAGGTCGCGCAGCGTCAGGCTGTCGAGCTTGATGCCGAGGTCTTCGGTGACCACCTGGCCGCCCGTCAGGATGGCGATGTCCTTGAGCATGTCCTTGCGGCGGTCGCCGTAGCCGGGCGCCTTCACCGCGGCCACCTTGAGCAGACCGCGGAGCTTGTTCACGACCAGCGTCGCGAGCGCCTCGCCGTCGACGTCCTCGGCCAGGATGAGCAGCGGTCGGCCGTCTTTGGCCACCTGCTCGAGCACCGGCAAGAGGTCTTGCAGGCTCGAGATCTTCTTCTCGCTGATGAGGATGAACGGGTCGTCGAGCTCGACGAGCATCTTGTCGGGGGCCGTCACGAAGTACGGCGAGAGGTAGCCGCGGTCGAACTGCATCCCTTCGACGACCTCGAGCTGCGACTCCATCCCCTTGGCCTCTTCGACCGTGATGACGCCTTCTTTGCCGACCTTTTCCATCGCCTCGGCGAGCATCGTGCCGATCGCCGCGTCGCCGTTGGCGCTGATGGTGCCGACCTGCGCGATCGTCGCCTTGTCCTTCGTGGGCGTCGCGAGCTTCTTGATCTCGGCCACCACGGCGAGGACCGCCGCGTCGATGCCGCGCTTGAGATCCATCGGGTTGGCGCCGGCCTCGACGAGCTTCAGGCCCTCGGCGAAGATCGCCTGCGCCAGCACCGTCGCCGTCGTCGTGCCGTCCCCTGCCCTGTCGCTCGTCTTGGACGCGACCTCGCGCACCATCTGGGCGCCCATGTTCTCGAGCTTGCCGTAAAGCTCGATCTCCTTCGCCACCGTCACCCCGTCCTTCGTGATGACGGGCGAGCCGTAGCTCTTCTCGATGACCACGTTG